>JAVCDD010000003.1 GCA_030765125.1 Candidatus Hatepunaea meridiana | reverse complement strand
CCTTAATAAAACCGCATAATGCATATAAATGGAAATTCATATATTATTGATTATGCCATGAATACAATTTCCATGACTGAAAACAAATCAATGATTACAACAGTTTACAAAAGGTGCGAAACTTCAGTAAATTAGATGCCGTTATTAGTATGGAAAAAATGCTGTAGTCTTGTAAGAAGTCCTATTCGAAGATAATAAGGTTTGAAAAGCATTGGTGTGTCTTACGTCACAATATCGGTGTTTTTAGTAAAAAAGCGCGAAAGTGTGAAAGTCAAAAACAATCACAACATTACAACATCACAACATAATTAAGAGCTTTCATTAAGTTGTGCTTTAACCACTTGTCCCAACGATTGTCCGAAGAAGCGTTTTCCTAATTTATTAAACTGTTTCGATTTATCTGTAATGTAACATTTAATCGTTCCCGGTCCGTGCGTTCTGAGTAAACCTTCGCGCAGTAATGATTCTTCAACAACCTCTGCCGTCGTTTGTGCGGAGTCAACGAGTAATGTGTCAGCGCCCATAACGTCAGCTATGGCAGGTTTTAACAGGGGATAATGCGTGCAGCCAAGGATGAGAGTATCTACGCCTTTTCGTTTAATCTGTTTTAAATAATCTTCGAGAACCAACTTGACAATCTGACCGTCAAGTCTGCCTTCCTCACATAGCGGAACAAGGAGTGGGCAAGGTTTTCCATATACTTCTATATTAGGCGCAAGCTTTTTCAGGCGGTTTTGATAAGCGCCTGAATTGATTGTAGATGGCGTTCCGATGATGCCGACTTGCTTTGTCTTTGTAGCTCGCAGTGCAGCATTGACGCCGGGCTCGACTACGCCGATTATTGGCGCTCGCAACACTTCTTGCAGGCGGGGAAGCGCCACCGCGGATGCTGTATTGCAAGCCACGACTATCAACTTGACGCCGAGGTTCAGAAGGAAAAGGGTGCTTTCCAGTGCGTAGCGATTTACCGTTTCTACTGATTTAGTTCCATAAGGAACGCGTGCGGTGTCTCCAAGGTAAATTATATCCTCAGCAGGAAGCCGGTCGCGCAACGCTGCCGCAACCGTCAATCCCCCAATCCCCGAATCGAATACACCGATGGGGTGGTCAGATGTGTGAGACAATTGGTTTCTCCGTAATAATAAGTGCGAAAGTGTGAAAGTGTGAAAGTGCGAAAGTATGTACACACTGTCAACTAATTGAGATTGCTTCGCTTCGCTCGCAACGACGTTACTTTCAAGAAACATTATAAGGTAAGTCAATCAGGCGTTGATGTCAATGATTTATCCGAGTGTCTTTACCGTAACCGTTCAGAATTATCAGATGAATTGTTTAACGATATTGTTTTTTTCGGTTATGCCTTTAGCTCAGCAATGTATAAACCTAATAACACCGGAGTAGCGAAGCTTGCTGCGTTCTTGCACTGTGGCGCATGCGTGTCTGCTTGCGAGCGCGCAGCAAGCTGCGCTACTCCGGCTGAGCTAAAGGCATAACCGATTTGTTTTTTTGTATCAGAACAGCTTATTGGATGTAGAAGGGGCATGATAAATCATCCCCTACGCGAAATTACTTTGCAAAATGCAATTACTGGATGGGTTCTTTTTCTTATAGAGTGATACGATAAAGAAACTGAACAGATACTCCGGTAATGACTTTATTTATTTGACTTCCGGCTTAAATATCAATACATTTATAAGTTTATAGTAATGTTATAATGTTATAATGTTGTGATGTTGTGATTAATTTTTGGCTGACAATCCACGGTGGTTGACAGTATAGCGATTGCTGTCAGGGACGGCGCCCTGACAGCGGGTTAACCAAATAATAGTCCTGATTGGGCTCAAGCAAGCTTGAGCACTCCAGAGTAAGATGACTCTATTTTTTCAAGGAAACAAAAAATGATTGAAGGAGTAAAAACTAAACTGCTCAAGCTTATACCGGATGAGCGAGGCAGGTTGATGGAAATACTGCGCGAGGATGATGAGATGTTCGAGCGGTTCGGGCAGGTTTATATGACTACAACCTATCCAAGTGTGGTCAAAGCCTGGCATTATCATCATAAGCAGTCGGATAACGTTACCTGTGTAAAAGGTATGATAAAACTTGTGCTTCACGATCCCCGCGAAGGCAGTTCCACTAAGGGACAGACGGAAGAATATTATATCGGTGAACATCGTCCAATGCTGGTTCATATACCGACTTATGTTTATCATGGCTGGAAGGGTATCTCCGATACTGAAGCGCTCATAATAAATATGGTAACGCAACCTTACGATTACAAGAATCCGGATGAACATCGTCGTCCCTGGGATGATCCTGAAATTGGGTATGATTGGTCGAGGAAGTTCTTTTAGGGTTTAGAGTTCACGCTTCCGCAAGCTTATGGTTTTTGATTAAGTATCTTAATATATTACTTCAACTGGGTGGCACGGGCTACTTGTTGCCCGTGTTTCATTACTACCTGTGTACATCGTAAGGTAAAGAGACACGGGCAACAAGTAGCCCGTGCCACCCAGCGCTGAAGAGTGCGCTATTAGTAATTCTGTCATCCCGAAGCTTCGGAATGACAGGCAGAAAGTGAAAAAAAATAGAGAATAAAATGAAAAGATTAATGGTTACAGGAGGAGCCGGGTTTATCGGTTCTAACCTGATTAAATTGATTCTACGTGAATTCCCGGATTATGAAGTTGTCAACTTTGATCTGCTGACTTACGCCGGAAATTTGGCGTCACTTGCTGACATAGAAGATAATCCTCGTTATAGCTTCATCAAGGGGGACGTCTTAAATGCTGAGGCTGTAAAAAAAGCAATGGCTGGTTGCTGGGGAGTGTTACATCTCGCTGCTGAGTCTCACGTAGACAGGTCTATACTTGATTCCGGTCCGTTTATAATGACCAATGTTGTCGGTACGCAGGTGATGTTGGACGCTGCTCGCCATTATAATGTTGAACGCTATGTACAGGTTTCTACAGATGAAGTATATGGTTCCCTGAAACTGAATGATCCGCCCTTCACAGAGCAGAATTATTTAAAACCAAACAGCCCTTATTCCGCATCCAAAACAAGTGCAGATCTCCTGGTTCGCGCTTATGTCAAGACTTTCGGTTTTCCCGCACTTATCACCCGTTGTTCCAATAACTATGGTCCATATCAGTTCCCGGAAAAACTGATACCCCTGCTCATTAGAAATGCAATGGTGGATGAGGCTATACCCGTTTATGGCGATGGTCAGCAAATCAGGGACTGGCTGTACGTTGAAGATCACTGCCGAGCGATTATGACTGTATTGGAAAAGGGCAAATTGGGAGAAGTATATAACATTGGTGGCAACGCAGAGTTAGTAAACCTCGATCTCATTAAAATGCTGCTTGCTGAGCTTGGAAAGCCTGAGTCCCTCATCACATTCGTCAAGGATCGTCCGGCTCACGACCGGCGATATGCTATGAATGCAAGTAAGATAGAGAATGAATTGGAATGGAAGCCAATATTTACACCAGAGCAGGCGCTTCCTATGACAGTGAGGTGGTATCGGGAAAACTCGGATTGGGTTCATTCGGTGATTACTGGAGAATACCAGAAATACTATAATAAACAGTATGGAAAAAAGGATGAAGGATGAAGGACGAATTACGAATTACGAAGAGCGAAGGATGAAAAAAGTTAGCAAGTTTACAAGTTCACAAGTTTGTAAGTTGAAAAGGCAACAATGTAGCAAAGGGGTACGAAGTTTCATCCTTCATCTTTCATCCTTCATCCTTGTATTTATTATTGCCTTGTTTTTCAGCGCTTCATTATATGCTGTTGATCGAGCTTCTGCTTATGTGCCGGTTGAAGATCCTGTTTATGAATTTATCGAGCAATGTGTTGCTAAGGGAATCCTTCCGGTTTGGTCTATTAATACACGTCCGGTTTCGAGGGTGAAGATTGCAAAATTATTAGGTAAGGTTGTAACGTTTTATCCGCATTTAGATGATAAAATTCTGGAAGCTGATCTCGATTATTACTTACGTGAATTTGCTTATGATTTTAGAACCGCCTCCGATACTGTCAACACAAGAGCACGCAGGTTGCGATTAGTACGTTATAAACCAGAAATTGCTTTGAATAACCCACATTGGCACGTTACTGCGTTTGAAATGGAGCAATTTAGGTTTATATTTGATCCACTTATCTGGTTTCGTTACGATACCGGCAGTGATGAATCAATCTTCAGACGAGCAACGGGTATACAATTCAGGGGGGATTACAAGAGCAAAATCGGGTTCTATTTCAGGTTTGTAGATAATGTTGAGCGCGGCAATGGTCCATATTTTGATAGAAAAGGACTGCTTGAAGATAGGTTTGGATACGTTGGTCCGTTGTTAGGCGGGGATGAAACCTACTACGATATGACTGAAGCGTATCTGACCGTTAGTTTAGCGGGTGTGGAGATGGTGTTCGGTAAAGACAGAGTAGCCTGGGGGCATTCGCGGGATAGTGGTTTACTTTTATCCGGATTATCGCCTTCTTTTAATCAGTTTCGACTAAAATCCGAATTATTCAACAGAGTTAGATTTAGCTATCTGATAGGTTATCTTAATGCTTTTGAAATACCGACAGAGACTTCATACCAGACTGAAAACGGTTGGTCAAGGATTGATAAGCCCCAAAAATGGATTGCTTCGCATCGTCTTGAATATACACCCTGGGATTTCCTGGTTCTTGCGATAAATGAGAGTGTGATTTGGGGAGAGCGCGGGATTGATTTATCTTACCTGAATCCGATAAATTTCTACTTTTCGGCTGAACACGATGGGGGCGATTATGATAATGTGCTGATGTCAGGCGATATAACTGTTCGAATCAGTAAAAGTATTCTATTGTACAGTGAGCTTTTGATAGATGATATGAAGCTGGCTACGTTGGGAAGGGGTGATCCCGGGAATAAATTCGGTTACTTATTTGGCGCTAAACTATTGAATACCGGTGTGAACGGTTTATCAACCGGTATTGAATATACGCGCCTTGATCCCTATGTATACACGCATTTCTTTCCAGTTAATCGATATACTACCTGGACGTCAAGCCTGGGCAGCAATATTGGTGCAAACTCAGATCGTCTAAGATTGTGGGCTGCTTATCGTCCGGTCAGGCAACTCAGATTTGATGTACAAATAGATCATAACCGAAAAGGAGATGTAGGCGCTGATCCGACCGATTCTGTAAAGAGAAATAGAGATCTCGGTGAAAAGGTTTACTTCCTTGATGATAATTCAGAAAACTGGATATCAACTGAGGCGTCAGTTGAATGGGAACTGTTGACAAGCTTTTTTCTGTGTGCCGGTTGGATTAACGGTGATAAACGGTCAACAGCGCCTGACGGGTTTTATTTAGAAACCGGGTACAGATATTAATATAACATAAGGGTCTCCACCTGCGGTTATGATTAGAAATTGTTAATAAAGAGACTTATATTTGACTCTTTAATTGCAGGTGGAGACACCTAAACTACTTGCAAACTTGTAAACTTAAAAAGGAATAAAATGAAAGAAAACGAACCGGTCATTCGATTGAACGTCCTTGACTTGTTATTACTTATTACAAGATGGTATAAACTATTTATTGTGAATTTTATCCTCGTGTCCACAATTGCGGTCGTTGTAGCGCTTATTTTACCAAAATGGTATTTTGCAACAATTGTAATACTACCACCTGGAGGCGGAACTGGAGGACTTCCATCCTTTTTGCCAAGTGAGCTAAAAGGTGTAGCAATGAGCTTTGGTCTCGATTTACCAAGCGAGGATATCTATCAGTCAATTCTGAGCAGTAGAACATTGAAAGAACGCATCATTGAGCGGTTTAATCTGCGTGAAGTTTATGAAATGGACGAAGATGTTTTTCCTGAAGACGTTATTGATGCTTTTAACATTCATCTGATAATCGAAACGCTTGATGACCAGTCAATATCGATCACGGTAGAAGATCAAAATCCTGAGCTTTCTGCAATGCTTGCTAATGGGTGTGTTGATGAACTTGATAAGATCTATAGTGAAATCACCAGTACCACAGCAAGTAAGAATCGAAAATTTATTGAGCGAAGATTACATGAAGTTGTTAATACAATCACAGCGCTCCAGGATAGTATAATGCTTTTCCAACAGGATTCACGTGCAGTCTCTATTCCGGATCAAATAACAGTTATGCTCAAAGCTGCTGCTGAGCTTAAGGCTGAACAGCTTTCTAATGAAATAAAACTTGAGGTTATGCACAGCAGTTTAGGATCTAATCATCCTGCTGTTTCTCAACTGGTAATTGAGAACAGGAAATTGGAGGAAAAATATAATAGCCTGATCTCCGGTTCAGAAGGGGGAGTATTTATTGGTCTGAATGAACTCCCTGGATTAGGTCGAAGATATTCTGTATTGCTAAGACAATTAAAAATCCAGAGTAAGTTATTAGAGTATATTTATCCACAATATGAAAATGCGAGTATTCAAGAACAGCGTGAAACTGCCAACGTTCAAATTCTTGACTATGCACGTGTTCCTAATAAAAAGTATAAACCTCAACGTAAGAAAATCGTTCTTATTTCTGCATTTATGTCGCTTTTAATAACCTTGATATTTGTACTTCTAATGGAATATTGGCGCAAACTGCCTCAACATAATAGTACTGACTGGGAAAAAATTCAATCGATAATTAATGTTTTTAGAAAAAGAAGGTCTTGATATAATTAAGGTAATTACATGTTATTAGAGCCGTACAGGCAGCTTTGGGCAACAGATGACTCTGAAAGCGTTGAAGACCGTGTTCCATCACGATTTATAACAATTGCATTACTGGCGATATGTATTGTATTACCAATAACCATCGGACTTGTGCCTTACAATCCTATTATTACACTCGCTGCTTTGGCAATTGTAATCGCAATAACGGGATCGGCGCTCTTTTATAATATTCGCGTTTTTATTGTCTTTATAGTTCCATTTGTTTATTTTATTAGTGGTCATTATCCTGTAACTTTAGTTGCCGTTTTACTCTTTATCTCTTTTCTCGGCTTGCGCTTACGATCAGGTGATATTTCTTTTCGTATTCCTTTTCCTTTGATTGTAGCTTTGATTCTTCTGGCAGGATTAAATGGACTTAGCAAAGCAGTAAGATTTGATATAGGACGTTATTTTCTGCTTAATACTGTCTTAATTCCTTTATTTATTTTCTTGATAATTTATAATCTAAGACTATCCACAAAAGAAATCCGAATGAGTATGATTATTATTTGCAGTCTTGCAGCGATTATCGGATGGGTTAGTCTTGGGGTGAACTTACAATCTGATTTTTCACGACAGATAGTAGGTTGGGATTTTGGTACACAAAATAGGGGCGCCTCATTCCTCGGATTGCTATTTCCATATTCATTAGTAGCTTTAATTGACTCAAGGAAAGAGCGGAGCTTACTGTTATGGTTATGGATATTTCTCGGTATCCTGGCTGGGATTTTGGCAACTCAAACCCGAGCCATTCTATTAGCCATATTTGTGGCAGCGATCTACATCAGTTGGCGAGATAGACGAGCGATCAAGGTATTACTACCAGTATTGATAGTTGCAATAATTGCCGTGCCGGCGCTTATCATTACCAGAATGTCAATGCTTTTCGGACAAGGTATGGAGGTCGATTGGTCATCTGTTGGGCGCGTACAGATGTGGCTTAACAGTATGACTTTTATTCCGAGTTATTTCTTGTTTGGAATGGGAATAGATACCTTTCATAGTATATATGTCACCAAGTTTCCTTTTGTTTTTCTTAGAGCTGAACATGTACATAATGTTTATTTAAGATGGCTGTTTGATTACGGGATATTTGGCTTGATGGGTTTTTCTTTATTCATCTTTGGGTGTTTGCGGCGCGGACACAGGGTATTGAGGAGTATTAATATAAGAGAGCTTGATTCATCCGGTAATGTTAAAGGCTGGAATAGTGAATCAAGATGTATACTCGGACTTACCGCTGGTTTAATCTGTCTTTTAATTGCAGGATTAACTGATTGTTACTTACGTGATATCAGGGTATCCTTGCTTTTTTGGACAATGCTGTCATATCTGTTAGTTTTGTCAGGACGGTTTGTAGAAGATTCAGCACATAATACTAATTGATGAAAAAGTATATTAATTCGGCTGTCAGACGAGGGCATTTGACAGCACACAGAGCACACTAAGAGGTTTAATAAATGCGCATCCTTTATATATCTGATATAACCAGCATCCATACCATTCGCTGGGTTCGTTATATGGTGAAGCGGAATCATGAAGTAGTCGTTTTATCTGTACGCCCGGGTGAAGTGAAGGGTGCAAAAGTCAAATATATCGATCCTGGCGATAAACCAGCGCCGAAATGGTTTCGAATATTACGTCATCTGTGGTTTATCTTGAATGAGTGGTATATGATAAAAACAGGCAGGTATGACATTGTACACGTACATTTTCTTCGAGCTGATTTAACCGGGTACATAGCAACTTATCATCCACATTCAGTTATCACTACGTGGGGAAGCGATGTAAAGCCAGTTTCTATAGGAGGTAATCCAAATCACATAGAAATCCGTAAATCTGCATTAGAGCGTGCATCGATAGTAACAGTAGTTAACTCGTATTTAGAAGAGATCACAAGAGAATTGGCTCCGGATATTAAAAGAACAGAGGTCATTCCATTTGGTGTTGATCTTTCTCAATTTAGTAATCGATACTGGAAAGCCGGTAAAGATGAAGAAACAAGATTTTGTTATGCTAAATGGCTGTTGGCTCCACACTACGGACCGGATATTGCAATAAAAGCGCTTGGTCAAGTAGTTGAATACTATCCGGAAACAAAACTCATTATGCTTGGAAATGGTGATGAAGCTTATATAGATGAGCTTAAACAGATGGTCATGAAACTCAAGCTTCAAAAGAATGTGATGTTTACCGGACAAATTAAAAGCGACGATCTTGTTAAAATATTTGAACGAACGGATGTTCTGCTTCAACCTTCAAGATGGGAATCTTATGGCGTTGTTATATTGGAAGCTGCAGCGGTAGGAATACCGACGATAGCTACGCAAGTCGGAGGCGCTGCCGATTTAACACTCGATGGTATTACAGGATTAACTGTTCCACCAGATAATGCAGAAGCCTTGGCTGACGCGATGATTACTTTAGTGAATGATGTGGAATATAGAAATGAACTTGGTAGAAACGCATATGATTTAGTAAGCAAGCTCTATGATTTTAAAGTGCATTCAGAAAGTATGGAGACGCTTTACAAAGATTTGATTGACAAGAAGTTCTCTTAATGCACGCTATCAGGGTGAATCATTTGATGAATTACAGTCATAAATATATGCTCTTCATGAAGACAGCATCTGTTTTTATTTTACCTGCGATTATAGTGATGTTGTTGATGACTGTACAGGTGATGCTGGCAAGGTATCTTGGTCCAACTGGTATAGGAACTTTTATACTTGCTATAACAGTTGCTAATATCCTCGCATTATTAGCACATTTCAAACTATCCTTAGCTAATTCTTACTTTGCTTATCATTACCCTAAACAGAGAAGGACAATCGTTGGTAATAATTTATTTTTTACGTTTTGTTGGGGGGCTTTCTTTACAATACTGATAATTGTATTAATAATGTATTTACCGGAACGATTCCTGCCTGAAATAAATATACGGTTATGGTGGATGGCGATGGTTGTGGTGATTCCATTAATGCTCTTAGAGTTAAGCAACGGTTTGCTAATTGGATTGAATTGGAAAAAGAGGTTGTTTTTTTTACAAATTGTTGGAGATGCTATTATACTAACTGGAATTTTGTGGTTGTTTAATAGAAATACTCTTGCCATTGATTGTGCAGTAGCTATCTGGGTTATAAGTCACGTAATCATGGCTTTCGCGATTGCATCATTATCATGGTGGAAGGCTGGATTGCCAATTCATGTCCGTCCCATGTTGTTACGGCGAATGGTTAGCTTCGGTATACAATCACGCGTCTCTATCATTTTTTCTTATTTAATAATTTATATTAATATTTTAATGATTAGTTACTTTTTGTCACATCAGGAAATAGGGTATTATTCTGTAGCTTTTGTTTTGGTTTTCGTTCTCTGGTATTTCCCGTCTGCAGTAGCAAAACAGTTGGCTCCACAAATATACCAGAAGGAGAACCATAACGATTCTGAACGAACCGCTCTTCTCGTCAGATTAGGTTTCACTTCATCCTTAACCGGTGCAATTATACTTGGGGTGATGGGTTGGTTACTGATTAAACTGATTTTCGGTGAGGATTTCCTGCCGGCTTATTTAGTTCTTATTGCACTGCTTCCCGGAGGAGTAGTTATAGGATCAATTATGATTCTAAGTAGAGATTTATTTAATCGAAATTACTCAAAGTATACAATGATTATTAATATTATAGGTTTTGTAACTATTACTCTATTTAATTTATTTTTAATACCGAAATATGGTATAACCGGCGCTGCTATTTCTGCAAGTATTACTTTTTTATTAATCGGATTGGCATATTATTGTTTATTTGCAAGTGTTTCAGGCATTGCTATTCGGGATTTATTGATAATCAAACACAATGATTTGGTAGATTTATTTACTTTGATTAGGAGTTAACAGCAATTAATAATCACAATATAACACCAAGAGTTACTGTAATTATAGTTACGTATAATTCTGCAGGATTTATCGGTGAATGCCTTGATACCCTATCAAAATCTGCTGCTTCGGGTTACTTAAAGGTTATTCTGGTAGATAATGCTTCAACCGATTCGACCGCTGATATAATCGAAAAAGAATATCCATGGGTTAACTTAGTTAGATCCAAATATAACAACGGTTTTGGCGCTGGCAACAATATTGCAATATCAGACGTTGAAGGAGATTATATATTTTTTCTGAATCCGGATACCAGAGTTGGACCATATTGCAGCAAGACTCTTGTGGACTTCCTTGATGACTATGATGATGCAGGTTGTGTCGGTCCGTGTGTAATCGACGAAAAAGGTCATAAAATCTTATCATATTTCATGTTTACGGGTTTGTTTACATCCTTATGGTCAGCGATGGAACTACAACGATTATTTCCACTGAATCGTACAAATGGCAAGCGCGAGTTTCGATGGAAACCACCTAATTATTCAGTTGAAGTTGACAGATTATTGGGTGCAGCGATTATGATCAGGCGAAAGGTATTGGATCAGATAGGAAGGTTTGATGAGCGTTTTTTTCTATATTCGGAGGAGGAGGATATATGTTTAAGATTAAGGCATGCTGGCTGGAATATTTATTATGATCCTTCATCGTATGTTATTCACCAAGGTGGAACTTGTAAACAGCAGGCGTTACCCCTTATGATAGCAGCTGCAAACTGGAGCAGGTATATCTACTTGAGGAAACACAAGAACCGGATAAGCGCTGAGATTTCACGATTAGTGTGGATCATTTTATTGTCACTCAGATTATTTATATCTTTTTTACTGCCAGCAAGTCGTCGAAAAAGGTACGGGTACATCTGGTCACTTAAATCGTTACTTAAACCAGGTTATTTTGATCGCGTATTACGTCCTGGTTGCAGTGGGATTGAAAACTAATAACTAATTCGGAAATAAGGTCAAGAGTTGAAACTTCTGATTGTCAAATTGCACGCATTAGGTGATTTGGTTATCGCAACACCGGCAATACGAAGGTTAAGTGAAGGGTTAGAAAATGTAAAAATTGACCTTTTAACAACTTCCTATTCCGCTCCGGCTGTTAAAGGAAACCCTTATGTTGATAACTGTATTGTTATAAGAGATGAATTATTTTTTAAACCGGGGCTAAAGACATTATTGCCAACGCTTCGTTTAATACTAAGATTAAGGAAGACGAGATACGACGCAGCCGTAATCTTTCACCAGCATAGTATGATTAGATTATTCATTAGGTTTATGGGAATTTCTAAGCGATTCTCATTTGATATTGATAATACAGATGATTCTGTTTTTCTTGATGATAACCGTCATAGCGTCTTGACTGCATTGGAACTGGCTGATTTAGCAATTTCCCGGCTTGGTGGTTCGATCAAACCTTTGCCTCTATTAAATGACTTAAAATATGAATGGTATGTCCAACCTGAGGAAAACCAACAAACAGAGGAAATATTACAACGTCGTTTTGCGAACGAAACGAAGCAATCCTCAATACCTTTGAATTTTGCTGTAATTCTTCCTGGTGGAGGAGTTAATCCAAAGGCTCAGGATAAGGTGAAGAGATGGCCTATTGAGAATTTCATAGGCTTAATTGAACAAATTACGAATAATTTAAAGTTTAAGATTGTATTATTAGGTGGAAAAAGCGATAGAGAAGTTGCGGAAATAATTGTTAATAAAACTAATACACAAATAATTAATCTATGTGGTGAGACAGATTTGCGATTATCAGCTGCAATTATGAAAAATAGTCGGGTGGTTATATGTAATGACTCAGGACCTCTGCATATTGCCGCTGCAGTGGGAGCGCCGGTTGTAGGAATCTTCGGACCAACCGGAGTACGCCATAAACTCCCTCCGGGAAAGTCGTCACTCGCAGCTTGCTTATGGCTTCCTTGTAGTCCTTGTTATTTTTCAGTTTTTAAAGGATGTATATTTGATAAGATAAGATGTTTGGAAGATTTGTCCGTTGATGATGTAATGAAGGTTGTATATCAGGTAATTCATTAAATAGATTTCCTCGCTATCATCCCGTAGCTTCGGGATGACAGCATAGTTTAAAACGTTGCTGTCAGGGACGATGCACTGACAGCGGGTTAGAGTGGAATGAATGTAACAATAATTATACTTTTATTATTAATAGATTTACTTGGAACCTCAATTGCTTGGTTGGTAACTTACTATCTACGAGTTGAGAGCGGGTTATTCATTAGTCCAATGCCCATAGAAATGTTTAAACCTATAATCTTGCTAACCATTTTCTGGTGGGTTTTATTTGCATTGCGTGGAATGTATAGAACACCGATTGCAATTTCGCGGTTCGATGAAGTTATACAGTGTTTCAAAGCGGTATTTGTTGGTATAATAATTATTTTTGTAGCAACTATTGATATTGAAAAACCTGTAAATATGATGAAGTTTTTCTTGTTAACTTATGGTTTATCAGCATTTATACTTTTAAGTATCGGTAGAGTAATTATCAGGGTTATACAACGTAAATTGAGATCGAAAGGTGTTGGGCTTTGGAATGCTGTCATTGTAGGTTTTAACGATACTGGAAAAAAACTACATAACCAACTGCATTTTTTTCCTGTTTGGGGTTTTAATGTTGTTGGATTTGTCGATGAGGATGTACAAAATGGTGAACATCTAAGTAGGATAGTATTAGGGAGTGTTACAGAACTGCCTGAAATTATTGCGAAAAAACATATTCAGTTTGTATTAATTGCACCTGAACGAAAAGCTCCTGAAGCGTTAATGGAAGTCATCAGATACTGTGAATTTCAAGGCTTGAGGTTTATGATTGTAGCTAACTATTACCAGATGGTAGTTGGGTTGGTGCGTACTTTTGAGATACACGGGTTACCCTTAGTAGAAGTTATGCCCCATCTGGTTACATTCTCAACCAGATTTATTAAGCTTGCATTGGATATGTTGGCTGGAATTGTGATGTCTGTGGTTGTTCTTTTGGTTACTCCACTAATAGGGTTGCTGATAAAGATAGATTCCCCAGGTTCGGTTTTTTATATTCAGAAGCGCGTTGGGAGAGGCGGAAATGAATTCAAGCTTATTAAATTTCGTACTATGTATTCTGATGCTGAGAAAAACACAGGTGCAATTTGGGCGAAGAAAAATGATCCGCGAATAACGCGTATAGGACGCATATTACGGGATACCTATCTTGACGAGTTACCACAATTTGTAAATGTTCTAATGGGGCAGATGTCGGTCGTGGGTCCTCGACCTGAACGGCTTGAATTTACCGAGCAATTCAACAAACAAATACCTCTCTATGATAGACGTTTACGGATAAAACCTGGCATCACCGGATGGGCGCAAGTCAGACATAAATACGATGAAAACCTCAAAGATGTGATTGAAAAAACAAGTTATGACCTGTTTTATATAGATCACATTTCATTGACATTAGATTTGAAAATCATTATAGCTACTATTATTAGAGTACTTAAATGTGAAGGGCATTGAGTATAAGTAACAAGTTACAAGTTTGCAAGTTACGAGTTTAAGGATTGGGTGTCACGGGCTATTTGTTGACCGTGTATATCTTTACAAATAAATTTTATTCCATTAAGGATAAATGCACGATATAAAATACATTAGGGCTCACGCTGAAGAGTTTGAACAAAAGCTTAAGCGGCGAGGAGAAGACGTAAACGTTGAGGAATTGATTAACCTTGACACTCACAAGCGTGAGATTATTCAGAATATTGACCGGATGCGCGAACGACGTAATGCTGCTTCTAAAGAGACTGGTGTACGGAAGAAGTCGGGACAAAATATAGATGAATTACGCTCAGAAGTACTGGAAATCGGCGCAAAACTCAAAGAAGCAGAAAGTAATCTCAGGGAACTTGATGAGCGAATCAATAACTGGTTACTGCCTTTACCCAATATTCCATCAGATCAGACACCGGAAGGGTTGACTGAGAAGGATAATGAGTTTATTCGAGACTGGGGTGAGCCACCTGAGTTTGACTTTGAATTACTGGATCATCTTGCTATCGGAGAAAGACTTGATATACTTGATTTCAAGCGAGGGAGTAATATTACCGGTTCGGGGTTTCCTGTATGGTCAGGAGCTGGCGCTGGATTAGAGCGAGCATTGATAAATTTTATGCTTGATCTTCATACTAATGAGTATGGTTACCGCGAGATGATGACGCCATTCCTTGCTAACCGGAACAGTATGGAAGGAACGGGGCAGATTCCAAAACTTGAATATGATATGTACCGGATAGATAAGGATGATCTGTTTTTATTGCCTACTTCTGAAGTTACGTTAGTAAACCTTCATCGTGGTGAAATCATCCCTGAAACCGATCTACCCATCAAGTACGTAGCTTATTCACCCTGTTTCAGGCGCGAGGCGGGAGCCTACGGTCGTACTACGCGTGGATTCTTAAGGACACACCAGTTTAATAAGGTTGAGTTGGTCAGATTTGAAAAGCCAGAAAACTCATACCAGGTACTTGATGAACTGCTTGGAAATGCAGAGGAAGTGCTAAGAAAGTTGGATTTGCATTACCGGGTAGTGAAACTTTGTGCAGGTGAGCTTCCTTTTGCGGCAGCGGTATGTTATGATATCGAAGTGTGGGCGCCTGCGGATGGCGGACGTTGGTTAGAGGTGTCTTCCTGTAGCAATACTGAGGCTTTCCAGGCAAGAAGGGCGAACATTCGTTATCGTCCTGTTGATGGTAGTAAACCTCAGTTTGTCAATATATTGAATGGTTCTGGTCTTGCCACTTCGAGATTAATGGTGGCATTATTAGAAACATATCAGACTCAAGAAGGATCGCTGATTGTGCCACCGGTTCTAAGATCGTATATGGGTGGTAAGACGCTAGTAACTGCTTGAGTCAGACAGGAGTGTCTGGCAAACAATATATTAGTAGGTTGGACACTCTTGTCCGACAGGATTTTTATGTCAACGAGTCAGACAGGAGTGTCTGACAAACAATATTATTAGTAGGTTGGACACTCTTGTCCGACAGGATTTTTATGTCAACGAGTCAGACAGGAGTGTCTGACCTACCAGGAGAAAGATAGTGAAAATCGTTGTAGTCGGCGCTGGCGCTGTAGGTTATCATCTAGCGCGAACGTTATCGTGGGAAGGTCACGAGGTTACGTTGATTGACCACGATCAGAGCCTTGTAGACCGTGCCGGCGGCAGTATGGACGTGATGGCTGTCAGGGGGAGTGGTACATCGGTAAGTGTACTGATACAAGCTGGAGTTCAGGATTCAGATCTATTAATAGCAGTTACATCGGTTGATGAAGTGAATATAGTTTCGTGTATGTTGGCAAAGCAATTGGGTACGAAAAAACGTATTGCTCGTGTACGCAATCAGGAATACGCCGATCCGAAAACACCGGTTTCACTTAAAGGATTGGGGATTGATCAGGTTATTCAACCTGAGCTGGAAACCGCCAAGGAAGTTGTCAGAATGATACGTTTTCCTTATGCTATTGATATTGTGGAATGTGCAAACGGGAAGATGGTTTTAGTCGGATTGCGTATTGAAAAAATATCGGATATTATAAATATACCTTTAGAAAAACTAATGCCGCTATATCCGGATCTGAATTTTCGTTTAGTGTCGATTATTCGTAAAGGTCAGACAATTATTCCCAGTGGCAAGAATGTCATTCAACCGAATGATATTGCTTATGTAATCAGCAGCTACGAAGACCTGCCTGAAGTATTCAATATCGCCGGGAAACGCGAGGAGATTGCACACGACGTTATGCTACTTGGCGGAGGAATGATTGGCAGGATGGTTGGTGAGATGCTCGAAGAACTGAAAGGGTATAACGTCAAATTGATTGAGGGTGATGAAGAGCGCACTCAACGAGCTATTCAACGTCTTAAGAATACCATAATAGTAAAGGGTGGTGAAGGTATTGATTTTGATATATTAGTATTGGAGGGTATCAATGAGATGGGTGTTTTTACTGCACTTACCGATGATGATGAGAACAATATTGTTACAAGTCTTTTCGCTAAACATTTGGGAGTAAAACGCATCATAACCCGCATCAGCAAATCAGAATACCTGCCGATTATACGCGCAATCGGTTTAGATGCTGTTGTGAATGAGAGGATTCTAACATCGGACGCCATTGTTAAATTTCTCTTGGGTGGACGTATTATGGCGTTGTCTTCATTGCAGGGAACAGATGCAGATGTTATTGAATTTGCTGTCAGCGCTAAATCAAAAGCAGCAGATAAAAGACTGCGAGATATTACTTTTCCCGATGGTTCATTGATTGGTGCAATTGATCATAAAGGTGATGTGAACGTTGCAGTAGGTGATTCGTTTATAAGATCAGGCGATAAGGTTGTAGTGTTCTGTCAGCCAAAAGCTGTGCCTAAGCTTGAGAAGTTGTTTAAGTGATTATCGCTAATGCCTAATTTCAGAAACGTCGGTTTTGTGGTTGGTGTTCTGCTTCAGTTCATCGCTGTGATGATGCTGATACCGCTTGGTATCAGTATCAATTATGGTGATGGTGACACTATTGCGTTTATCTGGTCAATTCTAATCACTATTGCAGCAGGTACTGCATTGATGTTTCTACGGCGCAAGGGGAAGGACATCAGCATTCGCGAGGGTTTTGCCGTCGTGTCTCTTAGCTGGGTGAGTGCAGCGCTGGTGGGGGCTTTGCCGTTTTTTCTTTCGGGTGCAATACCGTCCTTTACCGATTGCCTGTTCGAATCAATGTCAGGCTTCACAACTACAGGCTCTTCCATACTTGGCTCTCATAACACGATTGAATCGCTCCCTCACGGAGTTCTTTTCTGGCGCAGTCTGACGCACTGGCTCGGTGGTATGGGGATCATCTTGCTGTCTTTAGCAATACTGCCGATGCTTGGAGTAGGGGGGATGCAGTTGTTCCGGGCGGAAGTCCCCGGTCCGACTAAAGATAAACTTACACCGCGCATTAAAGATACAGCTAAAATACTCTGGATGGTCTATCTGGGAATAAGCGTTTTAGAGATGTTGCTGCTGTGGATAGGTGGAATGAATTTATTCGACTCAGCCTGTCATACATTTGGTACAATGGCAACCGGAGGATTTTCTACAAAAAGCGCCAGCATCGGGTTTTACGACAGCAGGTATATTCAATACGTAATAATAATATTTATGTTCATTGCAGGTACGAACTTTGCGCTGCATTACCGTTTTATATTCAAAGGACAGATTAACTGTTTCTGGTCAAGTCGTGAGTTTAGATTTTATTTACTGGTAGTGATTCTATTTACGATTTTGATAATGGGATACGGTCTTGGATTTCAACCAAGTGCGGCGATTGAAACCTGTTTTAGAGAATCACTTTTTCAGGTAGTTTCGCTTCTGACAACTACCGGATACGGGACGGCGGATTGGGAATTATGGGGAGCATTTCCACAGGTATTACTTGTCCTGTTGATGTTTGTCGGTGGGATGGCAGGTTCAACTGGCGGTGGTGTTAAAGTAATTAGAGTACAGGTTTTACTGGCGCAAGTCAAGATTGAGCTTAGCCGTTTGATTCATCCACAGGCGGTTAATCCGCTTAGAATCGGCGGGCAGGTAATCAGCGCCGGGATTGTGAGCAACGTGTTGGCGTTTCTACTTGCATTTGGCTTGATATTAGGCGCCTCAACGGCGATACTTGCAGCGATGGGTATTGACATGGTGACGTCATTCGGCGCGGCTGTTGCAAGCTTGTCAAATATCGGTCCTGGATTGGGTGAAGTTGGACCTGTTGATAATTACGCTTGGATGCCATCAGCAGCAAAGTGGCTATTGATAGCGTTGATGATGCTTGGGCGACTTGAAGTGTTCACGGTGTTGGTTTTATTCAGCCGTCATTTTTGGCGAAGATGATAGTGGATTAATTTCTGAATGGAGCATGCGTCACTGCCTGCCATCACCTGAAGGGTGATTTAAAATAAACAGACTTGAATGATAGATAATAAAAATAATAGCAGCCTGCTTACCGTAGTAGGACTCAAAAAGTATTTCCCTATCCGCAAAGGCTTATTTGGCAAAATCGCTGGACAAGTAAAAGCGGTCGATGATGTTTCCTTTTCTGTTCGCGCAGGGAAAACTTTAGGTCTGGTAGGTGAATCAGGCTGTGGTAAAACTACTACAGGACGATCGATTATTCGATTAATAGAACCAACTGCAGGGAGCATTGTTTTCGATGGACAGGGGGTAAGAGACCTTTCCGGTACAGCTCTACAGACTATGCGACGGCGTATGCAGATTGTTTTCCAGGATCCTTACAGTTCTCTAAATCCGCGTATCACCGTTGGAGGAATGTTAGGTGAGATATTACGTTTTCACAATATTGTAGAGAAAAAGGCAGTTAAAGACAGGATTGCTGAGATAATGGAAAATGTCGGTCTATCACCGGATTATTCAGGTCGTTACCCACATGAGTTTTCTGGCGGGCAACGACAGCGGATCGGTATTGCGCGAGCATTATCGGTTGAACCGGATTTTATGATACTTGATGAACCTGTTTCGGCGTTAGATGTATCTATTCAGGCTCAGATTCTTAATTTATTAATGGATTTACAGGATAAACTGAATCTGACTTACCTGTTTGTCGCACACGATCTTTCAGTAGTTGAGCACGTTGCTAATGAAATTGCCGTGATGTATTTAGGTCGTATCGTTGAGATAGGAGCTAAAGATGATATAATCGGCAATCCGTTTCATCCTTATACCCAAGCATTAATGGAAGCAGTACCTCAATCTGATCCCGATTTACGTCAGGATAAGGAATTGCTTACCGGCGACGTTCCTTCACCGGCAAATCCACCACCAGGTTGTCATTTTCATCCGCGCTGTCCAAAAGCTAAGCCTATCTGCAAGGAATGGGAATTTGAGTTAAGAGGCGTGGAAGGCAATCGAAAAGTAGCATGTATCTTGTATTAGTCTAAACAGGGAGAGTGGACATACTTGTGCCACCTTATAAAATAAATGCGGTTCTTCTGACAAATGCGTACTTTTCTGTTATATTAGCTGCGGAAACAGCTCATTGATTATGTATTTTATCCTTCCATTAAGTGGAAGAATTCCTATGTCAACAAGTTTACTTTACCACGCCTTTG
>JAVCDD010000280.1 GCA_030765125.1 Candidatus Hatepunaea meridiana | reverse complement strand
TTCTGACATTGTGATACCAGCTATACCTAGTTCCTCTAGGACCAGGAGTATCCCATGGCCATGAATTACGCTCGGGATCCCGGTTGAAATGCTCATCAAGGATGATGTGAAATTCCGCACTGGAAGTGTCCGGTAGAAAGCCGATAAAAACCGTTACTACCAAAAAGATGAGAGTTAATTTGAAGAAGCTCTTTTTCATGTTTTCCTCGTAAAATTTAATTAGTAATTCTGTTGCTGTGTAGATACTATGTGTCTGTTCGCAAAGTCCCATCTTTGCAGGTTTAATCGTATCCTTGTCATTCCAGCTTCCACTGGAATGACAAGGAGGGGTTTTCGGTCAGACACTAATCTGAAATAAATCTAATCTTAACAAATTTAATTTACACTCTGAAATTGAAAAACGCAAGAGGAATCTTGCTTAAATTGATTTATCTTACAGTAGGACAAATGTGAAATGACAGGAAAATTCAGCATTAGGGAAACACTCTAAAAAAGCAACATATTTCTGCATAGGGCAATGTCCCGTAAGCGATTAAATAAGGTCGATTTCCAAAATAACTCAATGCTTTTTCGGCATATCTACCATTATTAAAATAGCGAAATTTCTGTAGAATACCAAGAAAAGTGAACAGTGAATAGTGGGTTCACCCACCGTTATTCACATTCATTCCCTTCGGAAATGCGTAATGAACCAGCAAAGTACGTTTTAACCGTATAAACCATTAAATAATCAGGTCAATAATTAATATGCCTTACAAACCAAATCTTACACTTATACCGGAAAACATTTCAGGAAAACTGCCGGTCAACGAGTTATTCTACTCAATACAGGGTGAAGGACGTTGGCTGGGAACACCGGCAGTTTTTATTAGATTCCAATACTGCAATCTTGGCTGTGCCTTCTGTGATAGTAAATATACATGGCATCAACAATTAAGCAGTGAAGCAACGCTTCATAATCCTGATGATCTTAGCGTGCAAGCCGCTTCAATTGTACCACAATCAATTATGAAAGGCAATCCGCCACACGTTGTATTGACAGGCGGCGAACCAATGCTTCATCAGAATCGTATACCTGCTCTGATAAGTGAACTAAAGACGGTCGGTTTTGAGTATTTCGAGATTGAGACCAATGGTACAATCATTCCTGACCAGGATATGCTTACCGCTATCAATTGGTGGAACTGTTCACCAAAATTATCTATCAATCTATTGAGTAAAGAGAAGTACTTAAATCCTTACGCTATTCGTACCATCGCGGGATCCAAAAAAGCGGATTTCAAGTTTGTCATCCGCAATCATAAAGACTTTGAAGAGATTGAAGCATCTTATGGCAAATTGATATCACCTCACCAAATATGGCTGATGCCAGAGGGCGTCAATCGAGATGACCAGATACTAAGTATGAGAGAGATTGCTGATATTTGCATAAGAAAAGGTTACCATTTTAGTCCTCGTTTGCATATATTGATATGGAATAATGAAAAGGGGTATTGATACCGGAATTCTTAGTTGTATTGCTAAATTGTTTGATTGTTGTATTGCTGTATTGTTATTATGATGTTTGGTAACAATTTAACAATACAGCAATACAGCAATATATATCATAAAGTATTCAATACAACAAACGAGTTTCAAATTATTTAATGGCTATAAATGAATCCTACACCAATTGTAACAATCTCAAAACGCTTCAGATTTGACAGCGCTCACAGGTTGACCAACGCTCCGGATGAACATCCTTGCGGTCGTCTGCACGGTCACACCTACACGGTTGAAATCGAAGTAAAAGGTCAGGTAAATAGTAAAACTGGCTGGCTGATAGATTATAGAGAGATTAAGAGCATCGTAAAGCCCTTTGTTGATCAACTCGATCATCATCTGCTGAATGATGTTGAAGGATTAAACAATACTACCGCAGAAGAGTTGACGATCTGGTTCTGGGAAAGGATAAAAACCAAACTGCCCAACCTGTCGCGTGTATCAATTATGGAAACTCCTGACAGTCGCTGCGATTTTTACGGAGAATTCATTGATTGACGTTCAAGCCTCACCCGATACACGCAATATCTCGATTGATAAAGTAGGAGTTAAAAATCTACGTTATCCGATCAAGGTACGCCAGAAAGCTGGCGGCTATCAACGGACTATCGCTAAAATCAACGTCTTTGTTGACTTATTCGCTGAATATAGAGGTGCTCATTTAAGCCGTTTTGTCGAATTAATCGACGGGATATCCGGTCAGGAACTGACTGTATTTACTCTCCCCGACATCTTAAACTCAATCAAAGATAGATTCGACTCCATGACGGCAGAAATAAACATAAATTTCCCTTACTTTCTCCGCAGGAAAGCGCCTGTCTCCGAAAAACAAGGATTGATGGATTACCGCTGTCGTTTTCACGGGCGTCTGGATGGCAAGATGGATTTTATCTATGGGGTGACTGCGCCGGTTACCAGCTTATGTCCTTGTTCAAAGGAAATCAGTGATCGCGGCGCACATAACCAACGCGCAGAAGTCAGCGTTGATATCCGCAGCAAAAAAGGGAAACTTGTCTGGTTTGAAGAAATAATTGATATGATCGAAGCAAGCGGATCTGCGCCGGTTTATTCAATTCTGAAACGCGAAGATGAAAAGTATGTTACTGAACTTGCCTATGATAATCCCGTCTTTGTCGAAGACATTGTCAGGAGTATTGCAGAAAAGTTGAATGTTGATAAAAGGATTACTTGGTTCAAAGTGCAGGTTAACAGTATGGAATCTATCCACAACCATAGCGCTTATGCGGTTATCGAGAAAGAAACGGGGAAATAGGGGGACAGTATACCTATTTTTCTACAGACCGTCGGTCATTCGATGAATGCTCATAAAAATAGGTATACTGTCCCCCTATTTCCCTGATTATCATCTCCTCTTCTTACGACTATGTCTAACTGATTTTTTATCAACTTTTTCCTGATTGGTTACAAGATCCGAATTAGAATCAACCGTTGAACGATCTTCTTTGGAAACGGTTGGGTCAATCAATCCTACCACATCATTCTCCTCCAGACCGGATTCAATAACTACAAAATTATCATTGCGCTGTCCAATCGTAACGTCCTGCTTTTTAAAACTACCACCAGCTTTTTTCCAGACTACTTTTTTACCATCGCTATTAAAAACAGCTTCAATCGGAATCCATATCTTGTCAAGTATTCTATCTATTATTATTCGCGCAGTTGCCGACATCCCCGGTCGTAGCAATGGATCAGATTCTGATATGCGAATCAATACATCAAAAACTCTGGCATCGGAAACACCCTCTGCAGCGCTGGCGATAATGGCAACATCCACTACCTCTCCATTGAACACAGGATCAGGATAAGCGTCTAATTTGATCTCTACTTCCTGACCTTTCTTGACTTTGCTCAAATCAACCTCGCTGACTGAGGTTGCTACCATCATAACCGACAGGTCAGGCAGTTCAATCAAACCTTGCCCACGCCAGGGCGTGTCGCCTAATTTCAGCTTCGCCATCTCACCGCCCTTCCAGAATTCTTTGTAAATAACCAATCCTGGCGCCGGCGCTAAGATGCGCATTTTTCCCATATCGCGATGCGCCTTAGAAACTTCTATTTCCGCTTGTTTAATCTTCAATTCCAGGGAAATCAAATCGGCGGAGTCTATCTGTCGTTGGGCATCGATTTGTTGCTCAGCCTGCTCGAGGGATATTTCTGCCTGACGGAGGTTCAGTTTGCCTTCCTCGATGCGCTTATCCGCTTCGAATTGCATCTGTTCAAGTCTTAGCTGGGACAACCTGTGGCTGGCGCGGGAGTTTTCTACTGCGGATATCAGGCTCGCCATTCGGGACCTCATCGAAGCCTCGCTACGGGCAAGATTAGCGCGGGCGATGTCAAGTTCAGCGAGACGGTCATCTATAATGCGTTTTAAATCCGTCGAATCGAACTGAATCACGAAATCGCCTTCGCTTACCCGAGTTCCTTCATCGACCAGATCAATAATCTGAAGACTTGTCCTCACTGGCGGAGCCGTAACGGTGACGGAATTCTCCGCTTTAAGGCGTCCAGTCTCCTTAAGGTCAATGACAAACTCACCTGTTTTCACTTTGAAGGTAGGCAAGTCAGAGCTTCCGTCAGGTATAGCTATCCAGATGATTATTATTATGACTGTAATCGCTATCATAGCGATTCTTAGCCATAGCGGTTGTTTCAACCACCAAGTTGTTTCAGCTAGAAATTGGCTATGAATTTTGTCTGTTTTGGTTATGATTTTTGTCTGTTTATGTTTATTCGATTTCAAACTGCTATAATAGTTGTTTCGTTTTTCTTCGCAGATTACATAGATAAGGCAGATTAACGAATATTTGCTTAATCCGTTTTATCTGCTACGAATTTTGCATCTATCACAGGCAGTGTCCTAATAGCGGGATTAGACTTTCAAACTCCTGTTACAGATGCTCTTCTATGCTTTCTAAGATTCCAGATTCTCGACAACAATGGATTGGATGTAATCTTGTTAATTGTATATTCCCGCTTTGCTTCAGGAGAGAGATCTTTCATTTCGCGCATAAGATTTTGTTGTATCTCCCATTTCATTTTAACACAATCAAATGTTTTTTGTTTCATTTTGTTCTTTATCCACCGACTACTCAGATTAAACAGATTATTCACAGCAGATTTAACGGATTAAGCAGGTGGTTGTAGACAACTTGATCTGCTATCTTCTGTGAATCTTATTGCAGCACAGGCGTCCCTGCCTGCAGATTCGCACCTATGGGAGCATTTTGAAATCTTATTGTGAATTTTCAATCCCTTTCACAATCCATTCCGCCCACTTAAAACAAGCTTCCACTCCTGATTCTTCCATCCACTCAATCCGATCATCAGCTCTGAACCAGGTCAATTGACGTTTGGCGAATTGTCTGGTTGAAATTATTATTCTCTCACGAGCTGTATCGAGGTCAATTTCACCTTTTATAAATGCAATAATATCCTTATATCCAAGCGCTTCCGTTACCGTAGGAGGTAAATTATCCAAACCTCGATATTTCTCTCCAAGAGTGCTCACTTCATCAATCCATCCACTATCAATCATCGTACTCACTCTTCGGGCAATCAACTCGTGGAGTTCGGGCCGTGGTCTGTTTAATCCGAAAAACAGCGGTTTGCACCATTGCTGCTTTTTCTGCTCACGATGCCATTCACTGATGCTTTTTCCGGTGGTTTCCCATACTTCAAACGCCCTGACTAAACGCTTGCGGTCGCGCTGTCCGACTTTGCCTGCATATTCAGGATCAACCTTTCGCAATTCCTCAATCGTATAATCCATACCGTTGTTATCAATTCGATGCTCAATATCAGCGCGAACCTCTGAGTCGGATGGTGGGATTGGCGCCAAGCCGTCGATCAAGGCTCTAATATACAGACCTGATCCGCCTACTACAAAAGGTTTCTTTCCACGCTTGACAATCCGGTCAATAATCTCTCTCGCCATCCGAGCATACTCACCAGCGGACAATCTGGTGTCCGGTTCAACGCTGCCAATGAAATGGTGTTTGACACGTTGCAGCTCGTCCCTTGATGGCGCCCCGGATCCGACACTCATCCGACAATAAATCTGCCGCGAGTCCGCCGACACTATTTCACCATCCAATCGTTCGGCAGCTATAAGAGCTGCCTCAGTCTTGCCAATTGCAGTCGCCCCCACTATAATGGGGATTATGATTGATGTTGTGATGTTGTAATGTTGTAATGTTGTGATTACTTGCTCACTTGCTCACTTTCTTACTTGCTTACCTTTTGAACCACTTATCAATCTCTTTCCGGCTGATAACGTGATAGATCGGTCTTCCATGCGGGCAGAATTCCGGGTCTTCGGTTTGGAAGAGTTCATCAACCAGTCGCTGCATCTGAGCGGTATTCAGTGGTTGACCGGCTTTAACGGCTCCTCTGCAAGCGAATGCAGCAGCGAGAATGTGACGCGGATCGCTGTCGGTTGTCAGGGTTTCCCGGTACTCGGCGATTATTCCGAGCAGCATATCCCGCTCGTTGGAAATCTTGATGCCGGTAGGAACGGCGAAGATTCTGAAATCCCGCGGTCCAATCGGTTCCACTGCAAATCCCATCGCTTTTAACAACGGCAGGCAATCATCAATTATGGCAAAATCCTCAGGTGACACCGTCAGGCTCACAGGGAATAACAACTGCTGACTTACCCAGGGTTCCTTTTCGATTGCTCTCAATGCCCGTTCATATAATACACGCTCGTGAGCGACGTGCTGATCGATCAAAACCAAACCGGTCTTCAACTGTGATAACAGATAAGTGTCGAACACCTGCCAGATGACCGGACCTTCCTCGCTGTTGCGGATTGGAGTATTAACAGAACGATCTGCTTTAGAGAAGCTGGAAGGTATGGTATCCTGTGTTCTATCGGAATCGGGAGTTAACTTCCTTACTGGAGGAAACGGCAATACAGGTACATGCCCGTCCTTTTGATGATGCGGTGCAGGTACAAACGGCGTTAAATGTGACGGAGCGTCAACCGGTGAACGAATGGCAGACGACGTTGTATGACTCGCCTGTTTCCTGCCAAGGCTTGCGCCGGTTAATTCTTCAGGCATCTGCTCGGCTTTGAAAGCAGTTTTGATTGCTCCCCAGACAGTTCTATAAGCGCCGTTCTCATCGGCAAACTTAACTTCCTTCTTGGCGGGATGAACATTAATATCAAACATATCCGGGGCGGCTTCCAGCAAGATTACATAAATTGGATGTCCTCCGGATATATAATAAGGTTCACAAGCAGATTGAACTGCCTTGTTCAAGCGATAATTATAAATAGACCTGCGATTAATGAACATAAACTGATCGGAGACGGTACGCTGTGCAAGGGAAGCGGGTGAAATCCAACCGTTAACCTTGAGCCAGCCGTGCCGGTGATCTATTTCAATCATCTCTTCTGCAACATCATCACCGAAAACCGAAGCCAATCGTCCGCGCCCGTCAGTAGCGGGGAAATCATAGAAGAGTTCATCATTACGGTAAAGCTGCCAGGAAATACCCGGGAACGATAATGTATAATACTTGAAAACTGAAACGATCCATTTAATTTCGGTAGTATCCTTACGCAGGAATTTACGTCGCGCAGGCACATTGAAATAAAGATGACTCACCGAAACAGACGTACCTTCCGGAGCGGCAACCGGTTCATATTTCTCTACCTTGCCACCAGCAGCCTTAAGCTCATTGCCTACATCATTCCCCCGAGCCCGGCTTGTGATGGTCAACCGGGATACTGCGGCAATCGAGGGTAGCGCTTCACCGCGGAAACCGAAAGTGGTGAGATGTTCAAGGTCTTCGAAACGGTTGATCTTACTGGTGGAGTAACGACCGATAGCGGTTGCCAGATCGGACTCGGTCATACCAATCCCATCGTCTACAACCTTGATGAGTGTTCGACCGGCGTCCTCAATTACAACGGTTATTCGCGTTGGAGCAGCGTCAATACTGTTCTCGATAAGTTCCTTAACAACCGCTGCCGGTCGTTCGACCACTTCACCGGCGGCAATCCGGTTAGCGACTGATTGAGGCAGAGTAACTATACGTGAACGTTCAACCACAGTCATTTCGATTCCTTTTAAAAAATAGTAGAAGCGACACTCTTGTCGCTTGTGCAATGTCTTTGAAATACGAAGGTTCAAGCGACAAGAGTGTCGCTTCTACTATTTTTTTATTCTTCGTTGAGTAGATCCCGATAAGGTGTTTCCGCTATCTTTAGAGTTCCGGCAACGTCATCAATGGTTAGAACCGGAGGCGTGGCTCGGTTCCTAACACCACCCATAATGAATATCAACAATGCAATCAGGATCATCAGGGCTAAATACAACCAAGGATTGCTACTATGTCGATATGGATCATAATGAGTAGCTCGTCGAAACTTAATCCGTCTTTCACCACTCGGTTTGTAGTAATACGGACGAAAGTTAAACTGTTGTGGTTGACGTGTTTTTAAGAAAAAGCCCAAGATATTCCTCTTTTTTAACCGCAGAGGGCGCAGAGTTTGCGGAGTGGATTCCCTTGTGACAATGAGATCAGAGTGCGCGCTTCAGCGCGTAAAATCTTTAGAATACGGGAATTCCTGACACGCGCTGAAGCGCGCACTCTGAACGCTAAAAATAAATCTGCGCACGACCCGAAAAAAGCTCAGACAAAAAATACGACATATAAAAAACCGGCGCAAAGACACTTATACCTGTCAACATACCCAGCAATATCAGACCGATGAGTATAAATCCCCCTTTTCTTTCAAATGCTTCCCATTTATCGAGGTGTTGAACCGGTATGATTCCGGCTACGACCTTGGATCCATCTAAAGGAGGAATTGGTATCATATTGAAGATCGCTAAAGCAACATTAATAAACACCATAAAACTCATCATCTTATGAAACACAGAGTACGGCGTAATCACAGTCCCGATGAGATTATGCAATATAATACCTGAAATCAACGCCAAAATTATATTTGACCCGGGACCGGCAATTGCAACCTTGACCATATCGCGACGAGGATTTTGAAAATAGTAAGGATTCACCGGTACAGGTTTAGCCCAGCCGATATGCACAATAAACAACGCTATCGTGCCGACAAGATCGAGGTGCGCCAACGGATTAAGCGTGAGCCGACCGGCATCCTTCGCCGTAGGATCACCCAAACGATAAGCAGCCATCCCGTGGGAATATTCGTGCACGGTTAAAGCTAATAGTATGGGAGGCGCAAATAATATGATATTGGTTAAATTCAAATTAGTAACAAATTAGTAGCACGGCGTCCCTGCCAGCGGTTTAAACAATTCCAGTAGCGTAGTGTTCTTAGTCTTTAAACGCTTGTCTAATCGAAAAGTTTCCAAGTGGGGACGCTAACGCTATTGACTTTTTTCTCACTTTTCAGTATCAGCTAACGTTAATGTAACCTGCGAAGTAGGTTTAATTACGTTCTCACCGCCTTTAACCGCCTGCTTCATCACCTGACCCCCGGGAAACAGCCCATATCGCATAATCCACACAACACAAGCTATAAGCACATAAGCCATAGCCCAGGGAACCTTGACCTTAACAGGCGCTTCTGCAGGACGCATATACATATAGACCACGATCCGCAGATAGTAGAAAACTGAAACAACACTGTTCAGAACCGCTATTACGACCAGAATGATGTACCCGGCTTTCACTGCCGCTGAAAAGACATACAGCTTTGCAATGAATCCGACAGTAGGTGGAATACCGGCGAGTGAGATCATAAAGATCGCCATCGCTCCCGAAATCCAGGGATTGATTGATGCAAGCCCTCGGTAATCGTCAATCTGGTAATTGCTCTCCTTCTGTGCGCGACTGATAACAATAGCCACCGTGAAAGCACCGATGTTCATTGCAGCATAAGCAGCCAGATAAAACAGCAGACCTGACGTTGCAGCCTGACTGGCGTCCTGATTGGCTGAAGCTAATATCGCAAGCAGCAGGTAACCGGCGTGGGAGATACTGGAGTACGCCAGCATTCGCTTGATGTCTTTCTGTGCCAGCGCGGTGATGTTCCCTGCCGTCATAGTGATAGCAGCTACTACCCATAGCACCGGTCCCCAGGTATCGACCAGATCCGGCAGGGCGCCTCCGAAGACTCTGAGAAGAGCAATCAATGCGGCAGCCTTTGGACCAACTGCCATAAATGCCGTTACCGGTGTTGGCGAGCCCTGGTAAACGTCCGGCGACCAGAAGTGAAACGGCACGGCGGCAATCTTGAACAGAAATCCGATTGAAACCAGCCCTACGCCGGCATAGAGGTAAATCGGAGCGTCGCTGCCGAGCTTAGTTATCGCCTGCCCGATTTCGGCAAGGTTAGTCTTACCTCCGGTAGCGCCGTACAACAGCGCAATGCCGTACAGCAGAAATCCGGTAGCAAAGGCGCCTAAGAGAAGATACTTAATAGCTGCTTCACCGGATTGGTATCGTTCCGAGCGAATCCCCGCCAGAACATAGAGAGCGATCGACATCGTCTCGATACCGAGGAAGATGGTTATCAGGTCGGTGGCGGATGACAGTATCATCATCCCACAGGTTGCGATAAGCAGCATCCCGTAGAATTCACCGTGCCTGACGCGGCTGTTGCGCAGGTAGTCGCGCGACATCAGTACAACTAATGCAGCTACTACGATAAACAGTATTTTAAGGAAGCGGCTCACGCCGTCCATAGCCACCATTCCGTTGAAAGCGCCTCTGTTGCCATCGAGGAACAGTATAAAACAAGCTCCTGCAACGAGCAAACCAATAACCGTAAAGGTCTGCAGGAAGATTTCCCGTTTAGCGCCGAGCAGTTCCAGTAAAACCACTATCATCGCCAGCACAAGGATGACGATTTCGGGTAAAACCGCTAATATGTCAATTGGGTTAAATGTCATTTGATTATTTTGTTGTATATCTCAGTTTATAATAAACAGTTTGGTTATAATTGTTATTCCTGCGGAAACAGGAATCCAAATTCTTGTATTTCGCACTTCGGTCAGTTGTCGAATGTCATTAATTTCGATAATTTTTCGGCAAACCTTCCAAACATTCAAGCCACTTCCTGAAATTTGGACACTGGCTTCTTATCGTTTCAAGCCCGATCGCTAAAATTGCTAATATCCCCAACAACGGTTTTTCATAACCTGGAATTACTGACAGTACGCGTTTCGATGGCGCTGTGGTTGGCGAATCATTAATTTCCTCAGGACTATTAAATACATCACGAATTTCCTGAAATTTTTTGGCAAGACTTGGTTTATAAATTCCTTGAGCAAAACGAGTACAGTCGCTGAAGAGCATTCCCTCAAACTCGTGCATCATCACATAAGGAATAAATCTCGAAGCTTTGAAATCTGTCCCAAGTTCTCTTTGTATATCCTCGCTCAGCGCTTTTTGAACTGTAGTTGCCTTTTGCCGAAACGACAGTCTTCCTGCTGCTTCACGTCCTGGCCATGCTCTCTCACCTGTCTTCGGCAACCCATAATAATCCACCATTGTAGTGGTCAAACATCCGGCATCTTCTTTTATATGATTGAGGATGTCCTTTCGTACACTATTCCAACCGCGAATACCTCCCCTTCGGTCACGCATCCGTGCGTTGCCAACCAGTCTGGCACTTACTTTCTCATAACCGAAATTGTAGAGATGTTCTGAGAGAATTTCATTAACGAAATCCTCTTCTGTTTCACCCTCCACATGTATAAGTAGTCTTTTCACCAAATTAATTACCCCCCGGTCTGCCACCAAATTCATTCTTTTCCCAAAGCTGACCAAGGCTATAATCCTCCTCTAACCATTTTTCTAACGGTGCCGACTCAAGGCGCCTGAATGTTGTACTCTCATCTTTTCGGTCGGTTACCAAAACATCTTCTGGCAGGAAATGATCAAGCAACAGTGGTGATTGAGTAGCAACTATTACCTGAGTTCGTTTCGATGCAACCTTAACCATTGAAGCAAGCTTTGTGATTGCATACGGGTGTAAACCAAGTTCGGGTTCATCAATTAATATTACCGAAGGACGATACTTTGGAGGCTGTAGGAAAAGCGTTGCAAGCGCTATAAAACGTATTGAACCATCCGAGAAGGAGGACGCATCAAAATAAGCATCTGTTCCTTTATGACGCCATTCAAGTCTTATTTTTTCTGGATTAAGTTTCTGAGGTTCCAATAAGAAATCTTCAAAAAAAGGAGCCACTCTCTGTACTGTGCTACGAATCAAACCATAGGAGTCATTATGTTTCTCACGAAGAAAATAGAGAAAAGGAGCAAGATTCGATCCATCAGGTCTGAGATAACGGTTATCATTAATATCAGCTGTCTTTTTCATGGGTGAAGTTGAACTTGTGTCATGTACATGGTACAAGCGCCAGCTCTTCAAATGTCCTCTTACATATACAGCGACAGCATCTTTTACCTTACCACTAATCCCGGCTTCATTGCCCAAGCGAGATAAATTGCGGAACATCGGTCCATCAGGATAGTTCTGTTTGTGCCAATAATATACCCTCTCATCATAAGGAGCAAGTTCATCAGATTCTGTTGGTTGGAGAATTAGTCTGTACTGGTTCACTCCTAAATCAAACGAAATGTGAATATAAAGCTCATCGGTGGTCTTTGATCCGAAGTGAAGCACTTTGTCAGCTCCCCCTGCCTTAATTACATAATCTTGCAAACGACCTTCTTGAACAGCGTTCAAAAAAGAAAACAGGCCAATAAAATTCGACTTGCCGGAACCGTTGGGACCTACCAAAACATTGATTGCTCTTAGTTTCAGTTCTTCAACTGAATCGATGCTTTTAAATCCTCTGATGGTTATTGTGTTTAGTTCAGGCATTGATTTGTTCACAAGTTAAAAAGTAGTTTGACTTTATATCCATCTTCCTATAATTTCTATTGACTCAAAGTTCATGCTCCTCTCACCTTCTTCCCCGCTATTTTCCAAACATAAACATCCTTACTTCGCGCTTTCAGTATTGGTTCTGTCAGTGCTAAGATGGCAATCTCTGGTACTATTGGTAAAATATCAGTTGGGTTGAAAATCATTATTAATGTGTTTATTAAATTAATCGTTTAAATATCAATCTGATCAGAAACACTAAAAAAGCAGACAAGTGTCGCAAATTATCACTTGTTTGTTTAGATTATCCGTTAAAAACCTACCTGATTCACGTTTAACAACGCTTAGAACCGTTTAGTCTTAATCTTTAGTTCTTTTCATGTAGCTCTTTATTTCATCATCGGATAACTCATCTGGAGCTACAAGTCTGTAGTGTTTTTCATGTAAAAGTTTCGCTCCACTTTTACTATCTTCAAAAGAAAACATTGCTATGAGGTCGCTTTCTATAAACTGAGTTGCGATTGATTTACATATCAGATCTGGAAACTTATCCAAACAGAGCGCTAAATCTTGTTCGATCTGAACTATACTCAGCCGATCACTACCACCTTTTGCTTGTATTGGAAAAACATAGTGCGCACCTCTTCTATCTACACCGATATATATCTCATCGGTTTCAACTTGACCTACTTCCGGAACTGTAGTTCGCAAATGATTCTGTAAAGAGAAACAGGTTATCCCGGTAAAAATATCTACTAACCTATTATAACGCACTTTAGCTAATAGTCCCTGCTCATCATCAGTGGCATATTGAGTTATTATTCCAGGGGTTGCATCGAGTATTTTCGTTTCAACCATTAGATTATTTGGTAGTATTCTAACTTCTTCTCTTAATGCAAAGCGATATCTCGACCTACCCGCTGGCGATATTATCCATTCCCGACCTTTGGGAGCACATTCTTTTATTGAATCGGGTAATTCAGCTCGATATCGGAAGGAACAGATTAAATCTCCTAAGTTCTTAACAATTTCAACTTTCACCTTTTTCGCAGCATCTATTATCTCTTCTCTGCTAAATAGTATATTCTCAACACCTTCTTCATAATGACTAAAGAAGATTTTCTCAATAATTTTTACGTACCGATTCTTTCTCGCCATTGCTACCTCTTTGGTCTGTTATTGCCATTTAAGAATGACAACCTCTTCTCTAAGCTGCGTTTTGGTCACAGTAGAAAATCGTGTTCTGAACAAATCAATGTCAATTAGTTGATAACCCAACTGCTGTGCAATTTTAGCAATTATCTCGCCGGTTCTTATCATTACTCGAAAGTATGATGCTTGATCACCTACGACATAAGCAAGCAAAGCTCCTGGTTTTAAGGCTTTTCGTAGACTTGCTAAATGTCTATACATCCCTCCAAAATACAACTTCGTCAATCTCGAATATTGCTTTTCAAATCCACTGGTTTTATTCAACTCCTTTCTCTTCCTCTCTATCATATCTGCAACCAACTGGATATCTTCTATTCCTTCAATATATTTATCATCTCGATCATTTACATATACGTTCCGGGTATTAGAACGTAAAAGACTTTTTTTAACTCTTTTTAGATCCGATAATTCCTCTATAAATCCTAAAAGCACGGATTCCAATCGTGTTGTTCTGGTATAATCTTTCTCATTTGGATACGGAGGAGAGGTTATTACAGCATCAATAGATTCAGGTTTTAGAATATTTTCTAATTCCCTTGAATCCGCATATCTTACTTCAGAATCACCGCATTTACCATTTTTAAGAACCTTTAAGTCATCTACAATGGTACATACCTCCGAAAGCCATAAATCAATCACGTCAACATCTTCTTTTATTTTTCCAACTCCTACTTCAGGTCCGAACTTTAAGTTGCCAATACTTCTTATTAAGGATTTTGCCAGCGCTAATTGTTCATGCCGCAAGAATGTTCTATCATTTAGTGAATTAATACTCTCAATTAATATCATCACTTTATGTAACGGCAATTCACTTATCGAATTTTTAATCAATAATTTTGTCTTCGATTCAGGTAATCTTCTTAAATGTCCATTATTAGAATCAAACAACGGTAGTGAATCCCCACCACATTCTGAAAGTTTCTCGAAAGCAATCTCTGAAACTTTATGAGAGTGGTGAAATAGCATTTCAGGATCTGGACTCCAATCGGTCTTCACACTACTGGCGAAATGAGCAATTGGCAGGGCTTCAATGCCTATACTATTAATTCCAGCCTTTTTACATTCAACAAGAGTGGTACCTGTACCACAGAATGGATCTAATACAACCTGATTAGGTCTGATATTAAAGCAGTCTAAGTATTGTCTAACCAGATGAGGAGGAAACGATAGTACAAATCGATACCACCTATGCGCAGGATAGTCCTCTAATAAAAGGTTATTGCTATTATTAATTACTACTTCCATTAGCTATTGTAAATAAACAAATAAGTTTACCCTCCCAACCTCGTCAGCACCATCACCACCTAATTCTCACTCACGTCGAGGAGTCTATCCTCCAAACATAAACATCCTTACCTCGCTACTTCAATATCGGCGCCGCCATTTTTTGCATCCTCACCAGATTTTGAATCAAAATATTAATAGCAACGGGTTCTTCATGCTTAACTGCGACAACCGGAGAATTCTTACTTTGTCCGGTAGTTTTGCATTCAAATTCGCTGGAGTTCGCAGTTCCTTAATCGCATTTTTATAATCTTCATCCCTGACAATGGTTATAAGAGGATAATTCCAGTTGCTAACGACTTCTAACAGATTTCTGAAACGATCGTTTATCGCCTTGTTAAATGTAGAGAGTGTCATAACAACCTCAATCGCCGCTTGAATATGGCTATCCTTGAGAATGAGCAAATCGATCTCTTTAATGAGCTTAAAAGTTGCCGGTGGTAAACCAAGCTCCAAACCTGTAAGTTGAATTGACAGGTCTTTTAATGCAGACGATTTGCGTTGTTCGGTTTTCCCGATATGAACATCAAAACCTTGATCCACAGCCGATACCGCTAATACTTCAATAATTGCATTATGATCATCGGGGAAACCGGCATCAAGGTCAAGATGATTCTGACTGGCGCGTAATTGCGACTTATCAATGGACGTTTTCTTTCCTGTCTTCCAGATATACTCTTCGCGTTTGGAGACTTTTGACTTTTGCTTTATGCAATAGGTGTTCAGAACTTTCTGTATGGTCTCCAACTTCGGTAACTGTGAATTGACCAACTGGGAATATACTGCTTTTAACAAATCATCCATCGTAGCGGTCTGATGCTGCTGAAAATAATTTTGTACAACTATTAAGGTCTGTTTCTCGGCTTCAATAACGTCAATACCTTTCAGATGTCCATTCTCCATCATATCTTTCATATACCACATCTTCTTCTTATTTACAGTCTGGCACACAAATGGACCACTCTGTAATAGAATTTTAAAGTCAAATTGCAGAATACGTCCTAAAAACCCTGAATCATGCAGATATGGTAGAATTGCCGACCAGAGTGACGGCTCGTCCAATCCCCAGTGGTAACGTATTACCTCTTTACATTTTTTATGAAGCGCCTTCTCTTCATCAAGAGTAAGTTGCATACGAAGAGCTTCGGTATCAGCCGGTATATCAGTCGGGATGAAGGTTAATATAAAATCCCCCAAAAGCGAACCAGCTCGCTTCTGATGTATAGTTTGAGTGTAATTCTTTATCGCGGGTTGATAGAGAATGCCGCGATTGAGGGACTCGCGATATGTTGGCAACCTGAATCCAGCCCTCCTTGCTGCGTTATGCAGCGACATCCATACTCGAACATCGGTATTGTGGAATGTCATCGCCATGTAACCTTCTGGCTTTAGGACACGACGGCACTCACAAAAGATTTTATAGAGCATCGTCTCATAATGCTCCGAATCCTTGGCACCCTTAAAACCTTTATGGCGTGTTTGAATGGCTTCATGTGATTTATCGGTCAATCCGCCCCAAGGAACCAGGCACTTCAACCATACAAGATAAAAATCCGAAAGTTCAAGATATTGAACGTTGCCACCGAAAGGAGGATCCGTTATGATGGCATCAACAGATTCATCGGGAAGAGCGATGTTCTCTGAGGAGGCAGTTAATAACGCGCATGTCGTGCTCTTGTTAGGAATTGATCTTTGATGTTTGGTCGAAACCGGGAAATAAAAATCATTTATAGTTTCATTTCTGTAGTGCTTACCACTTTTAAGCGCCTTGTTTCGTCTTGATATTGGATATAGACTCGAAACCTCGAGGTATGTGTATGGTGGCCAATACATGTGACCTGGCCATTCCAAAGGATTGGTTCCTCGCCAAGCTTCACTTCGCAGAACCATCTTATTAGTGAACCTGAGCGATGCTGTAAAAATATGCAAGAGTGCGCTTAGAATGTTTTCATCCGTTAAGCTGTTTTCATACCATTTTCTAGTTCGCGCAATACTGATCCTCTGCCGAGATGTAAAATAGTCTTTAAATTTATGAAATCCTTTTGTGTAAAGGTCATTTTCCCGAACATGGTTCATATCCGGAAAATCATCGTCAGGTATAAAGAGCTTTTCCCTCTTCACAATCTTCGCTTCATCTCTCTCGATTTCCCCTGAGAGTTTCAGGTCTGACTTTCGTGGTTTGCGTATGTCGGTTTGCTCGCATTCATTGCATCGAGTTTTTACCAACATCATCTTGTCAAAACCCCTTACAAGTTTAGAAGGTTTGAACTTCCCCATACATCCCTTATGTGGACAAATATATACGGCATTCTTCCCTTTTTCAGCTTCTGCCAACACAACATCCTTCCCACAATCGGGGCACACCACTACGTTCGACCATTCATACCATTCCGCTTGTGCATCCTTGTTGCCACATTTTCCGCACTCCGCTCTGAACAATGGTGAGACCTGTTCCTCGCACCATTTATACCATTCATGGAACGCTTTCTCCAGTCCATCAAGATCAACCGGCTCAACCTCTACTTGAGTAATCCATGTAGCGAGTGGATTAATATCAATCCCAACTACCCGTCGCCTCAGTTTCAGCGATTCTACTACAGTCACTCCCCCGCCACAGAATGGATCCAGCACGAGGTCTCCGGGGTTGGTATAGTGCTGAATGATATGGGCAAATACATTGTGAGGTCGTCGCGCCCAGTAGCGGTGCATCTTGTAAATAGCGGTATGCGATTGGGCAAGTACCGGCGCACCGAGCGGCTTCACCGGCTTGGGCTTGAGACCACCCTCGCTGTTAATCTGCTCATCTATCATCTCCTGGATTGACTGTGACTTAAAAATGTTGTTATTCTTGTCTTTGTTATTCATTCAATCCTCACTCTTTCCCCTCTATCTTCCAAACCCAAGCATCCTTACCTCGCACCTTCAATATCGGAGTCGCCATTTTTTGCATCCTCACAAGGATCCTGATTTTTTCAGGGACCGGTAATGCCGCCAGACGTTTGCGATGCGCACTTTTAACAGCAATCACCTTTTCCATCGCGGGTATCATTTTGCCCTTTTTATAAATTCCATCTTCTTCGCATCCTTGTTTTTCCATTCATCCTTCATCCTTTACACCCCTCCCAACCTCGTCAACACCATCCTAACCGAATTCTCACTAATACTAAGAAACGTCGAAGGATATACGCCGATCCAGACGATAAACACTAAAAATGCAATCAGGATCGCTTTTTCTGATGTAGTTAAATCAAGCAGCTTCTTGTTTGCAACATTGGTTATCTCACCGAAGAACACCCGCTGGTACATCCATAGAAGATAGACGGCAGCAAATACTACACCGGAAGCGCCCAAAATACCGTAAATGGCTTTAGCCTTGAAAGCGCCTACCAACACGAGGAACTCACCAACGAAACCATTCAGCCCGGGCAGACCTATCGAAGATAACGCCACGATCATAAATATAGCAGCGTACTTGGGCATTACTTTGGCAATCCCGCCGTATTCAGAAATCAATCGAGTATGCCGTCTTTCGTAGATCACTCCGACGAGGAAGAAGAGCGCGCCTGTCGAGAGACCGTGGTTAATCATCTGGATCGTCCCGCCCTGCATTCCCTGCATATTGAAGGCAAACAATCCCAGCATTACGAAACCCAGATGACTAACTGATGAATAGGCGACCAGTTTCTTCATATCAGTCTGCATCATCGAGACCAGCGCGCCGTAGATAATGCCGATGATTGCCAATACTATTATCAGCGTAGCATACTTATGCGCTGCCGCCGGGAATAAGGGCAGGCAGAAGCGCAGGAAGCCGTAGGTTCCCATCTTCAGCAGTACGGCTGCCAGGATAATTGATCCCGCTGTCGGCGCTTCGACGTGAGCATCCGGCAGCCACGTGTGGAATGGGAACATCGGCACCTTGATAGCGAACGCCAGCGCAAACGCTCCGAACAGGTACGCCTGAGCCTTGACGGGGATCGCTCCGTGCTGGAATATCTGAACCAGATCGAAGGTGTATTCGCCCGGGACAGCATTGAAGTAGAGCCACAGAATCCCGACCAGCATCAGCAGCGAGCCGACCATCGTGTAGAGGATGAACTTGACGGCTGCATATATCTTGTTCGGACCGCCCCAGATGCCGATCAGCAGGTACATCGGGATGAGCATCGCTTCCCAGAAGACGTAGAACAGCACCAGATCCATCGAGGCAAACACTCCGATCATCCCCGTTTCCAGAAACAGAAAGGCGATGTAATAGCCTTTGATGCGTTCCTTGATGGAGGTGAACGACCCCCAGATACACAGCGGCGTAATGAAGGTCGTCAGCATAACCAACAGCAGCGATATGCCGTCGAGCCCGATGTGGTAGTTGACGTTAAGCGCTTCGATCCACGGCGTATTGACTTCGAACTGCAGCAGTTCAGCCAGCCCGTCCGCATAAGCGCCTCTGACCTTATCGAAGCCGAAAAACAACGGCAGCGAAGCAATAAACGTCAACACCGACGTCATAAGAGCGATCATTCTAACCGCACCTGCAGCCTGCTTCTTAAGCGGAATGATCGCCAGAGCCCCGATTAGGGGTAAGAAAATTGTTAGGGTTAATAAATTCATTTATGCTTTTTATTTGCTTTGTAAATTAGTCAATTTTTAGTTGTTATTCCCGTGAAGGCGGGAATCCAGTTTAAAAGTTAAACCATCTCTTCTTCAACAAACGCTATTTAATTCACGCTTCAACAACCACACCATCCCGCCGTGCAATATCAATAATCGGTCTGCTGTCAACGTTATCCCATTCCTTCACACCGCAAGGGACGGGTTCGATGCGATCATCGGCGTATTTAGTTGCAAGCCAGGTATCTTCAACCAGTTTTCTTTTCACTTTGCCATCAAATTCCGGCGCTATCACAACGATGTCTATATCGCTCCATTCATTAGCGTCACCGCGGCTGTATGAACCGTAGAGGATTGCACGCGTAGGATGAATGCCCATTTTGGGAAGTGCAGCAAGATACTGTTTAATTATTTTTAAAATTGATCTGTCAACCATTTGAGAGTCTCTTCTGCTTCTGAAAGCCTTTCCCGTGCAATTTTTATATCCAACGGACCGGGTGTGTAGTCGGGATACCTGCCTTCAAGTTGAAAGATATTAAACTTACGAAGAAAATCCAACCGTTCCGGTCCAATATTCAACTTGGCGATCTCAACAAGTCGAACGAGATTATGAATATACGGCGGAATCTCATTCGTTTGACGGACAACAAACGCCTTCAACATCTTCTCCAGCGCAAGATGAGCAAAGAACAACGAATGCCGTAAATGCTTCTTCTGCAGCAGTGATCTTGCGGCGGCAATGTCCTCCTGGCTGCCTTGCGCCAGTAGTTTATTTGCTTTTCGATGTTCATTTAATCCGTTTACTTTGTTATTCCCGGCTTGATTGGGAATCCCGTTTATCGAAGAACATGGTTTACTTACATTCCGGTCATCTCTTCTATTTGCTTCGCCCATGAAGCTTGATGAACTACCCTGAAAATGAACTTTTGTTCCGGAAATTTCAAGCCAAGTTCAGTCCACTCATGAACTTTTCCAATATCATTAATAGTCTTAAATACCATTTCTTTATATTTCGTATCAGAAAAGTCAGCTAAATGTGTTCCTTTTGATTCAATAACATAAACCGTGCTGCTATCATCAACCTCATCAGTATGAGCCAGGAAATCAGGGAATATCCGATTTTCCTGCCAGCCCTGAACGCTATATCCTGCACGTGAAATATTGCGATACCAAAATAACAGTTTAGCCTGCTTATCCAAACAAAGCGCAATGTCTTTTTCCAATTCGTTATATTCTCTCCGGTCCTCTACCTCAAATAGTGATCTTTGAAGATCATCTATTGCGCTATGGGCGAGTTTAAATCCAATGTCGCTTGAAATCAACTTGGTAGGCTTCTTGTGTGGCTTTCCTTTACTGTCCTTTATCAGATAGAACCGCAAAGTTTCATCCTCAAGCATCTGTTTAAAACGGTTATGAGCTTGCTTATCGCGGAAAATGAATAGGCGTTGACGCAGTTCCTCAATGAACATATTTAGATTCGCTCCAACCTGATGATAATCATACTTTCCCGTCAGCGTTTCAATGGAACTCTGAGCAATGCTAAAAGCGCTCCACGGATTGGGAACTATGTCCGAAATCTGTCTGGCGAGAAAAACCGGATCAGGCTCAAGATACACAACATTTTTATGAACAACAGTTCTTTTAATGGCAATCACAGGATTTTCAGCGAGACTTATAGCTTCCTCTATATCCGCGGCATTAACCTTGACGAGTGAGTATGAATCAACGAAGGAAAGATCAAAGTCAGACCAATCCACTGAGCTTAGCAAGTCCATTTCATAATCAAGTGAACGAGGTTTCGGCGGCTTGTCAATAACAAATCGTGGAAGATAGATATTGTCCGCTAAATGTCGGAATCGCTCACGGTAACCGATTTCTATCAGGTTTTGTCTCGCTCCACCGTCCCCGATATCGGCGCGAATCTGATTGTCAAGATCGCCAAGTCCTTCACTCTTCAAGGCATTTCTAATCTCGTCCATCAAGCTGTGGGTAGAGGAACGACGGCATATTACGTAGCTTTCATCAAGAGCTGCAACTCCGGTCTTAGTAGCATAAGGCTGCCGAAGAATACGACCCACGAGCTGAGTTATAGCAAGTTTAGCTTTCGGATTGGTAAGGATCGTGAGTACGTAGGCAAATGGACAGTCCCAACCCTCCTGCAACGCGTGTTTGGTTATTATAAAGTTAATAGGGCAATCAGGACTCAACAGGTCAGAATCGCCTAATTCGTCAAGTCCGCTGACCTTCACTGCAACCTCTTCAGGCGAACGTCCAGCCTCTTTGATTAGAAAATCCCTCACGTCTTCGGAATGAACTCGACTCCCATCTCTCTGGTTTTTACCGGTTCGTTCAGCCTGTATCAGGCATATAGGACGAATATAGACGCTATCATTAGAGAGGAGTTTCTCAGCTTCCCTAACGAGATATTCCCATTTAGCGAGCGACTCCCGCATCGTATCCTTCCAATCCTCGCTGGCTTTGGTGGTGACGTGCATATCGAGCTTTATCATTCCCTCTTCAAGGACGTCCAATCCTCCTATACCGACCAGGGTATTAGAAACGTAGTCAATGGGAGTCGCGGTAAGCTCAATGACAAGGCTGGGATTCAGACTGAATATTGTTTCACGCGCGAGGAAACTTGATGCTTTCTGTCCCTCGTCAAGTATCATCACCGGTCTTAGCATTTTCATTACGTTGCCGAGCGAAGTTCTGGCTCCTCGTCTATTAAACATGTCACTTATACCAACATCCAATCCGTGCTCAGCAATCAAGGATTCATACAAGTCATATCTGCCTTCTTCCGGAAAAAACTGTTGGAACTTACCGCTATCCCTAAATGTCTTCAAATAGTCTTGATTCCTTCTATTAGCAGACTGGAGCATCATTAGCAGAACAACGAGGGAATCTCGAACATCTTCAGGCGCAAAAGTATCGCTTTTCTCAACGATTTTAGTGCGCCCTCCACTCGCCTTGTCAAGAGCCTCACGATAGGGATGGCTTCTGTCTTTAAGCGCTTTGAGAGTCTGCTTATAGATTTGCTCGGTCGGAACGATCCAGAGAACCATTCCCGAATTGGAATGGCGGTAGACACGGCTGAGGGAGCCCAGAGCGTGACAAGCAAGCAGGGTTTTGCCACCGCCTGTCGGAATCTTGAAGCATATATTTGGTACCGGTTCGTTGACAGCATTGACTCGTTTGACATAAGGTCTCTGCGGAAATATCTCCTTCCATGCAGTTTCGGCAGGATCAGGAAGTGCGCTGCCAACTGCCTTTAAGGTGGGATAGAGTGGTGTAAGCGCATCTTCTTTTTGCCGCAGTTTAACAAGAAAAGCTTCAAATTCGCGGAGGGTGCGGATTTGGTAATTTTTGAGCTGCATTACTTCAGCCCCCGATACAATTCATACGGTAACTGACAGAACTCAACTCGATATTCGCGCATGAAATCCTGAGATAGATATCTTGCGGGAGCAAACACAACACGGGTTCTCAATTTGTGTGGAGGCAGGCTCTTGGCGTAGTCGAGAGTGAGTGCGCTTTTCCTAAGGAACTCGAATTCTGGCTTATAGATCATATAGACGTCATATTCGCGCGCCGAACCTATGTAGTAACTCTTCCGGTCGATTTTCTTCAGATCGATCTCCTCACCAGTGGCGGTGAAGAACACATAACGGGCAAGTTCCTCGAAACTGGGGAGATTCTCGCCTGACAACAAACTATGAATCTCAATAGGTTCACCAAGCTCAAAATATGAAAAACTGCCGCCCAAGCCATCGCGCAGTTGTGGTTTTTTCGCGCTGGGAACACCCTTTATCACCCGACGCACCCGCTCGGCGGTTATGTTGTCAGCGTAGTCCTCGCACTCGACGAGGATGAATTTTCGGTTGCCGCCGTCTTCATTGTTGAGAGAAAGGATAGCGTGAGCGGAGGCACCTGAACCTGCGAAGGAATCGAGGATGATGGAATCACCATTTGAAGATAACCTTAGAACTCTCTCTATTAAAGATACTGGTTTAGGAGTTTCAAATACTTTTGCACCATCGAAAATTGCCATTAGGGTTTTTGATGCGTCCGTTGCCGTTTCAATTTCATCCCACACAGTAAATGTGACTTTACCTTTTTGCATAGCTTCTGTCCAGAACCTTTTGAACTGAGGCTTTGTAATGCCTTTTTTACCAAATACAATTCGATTTTCTCTCACAGCTTTAGTATATTTTTGCTCAGTAAATCGCCAGTGACGACCCTGAGGTGGAAAATAAGTCTCACGTGTTAACGGATTTCCTATTTCATAATTAAGATTTTCGCGAATACCTGGAGCGTCCATTGGATCAGCAATCCAATCTCCTCTTGGATCGTTATCCGGATTTGAAAATTTTGATTGATCTGCACCTAGCACATTAAGCTTTGCTATACTCCTGTTTTTCGCGTAACATAAGACGTAGTTATGAGATAATGACAAATCGATATCGTTTTGGCTGGATTTTCTTGATTTCCATATAAAATTCGCCACAAAGTTGGTTTCGAGAAAAATGTCATTCAAAATGTTCAGTAAATGTAAAGATTCATCATCACCTATGGAAATAAACAAGAAACCGTCTTCCCTTAAAAGCTCTTTCAAAATCTGTAACCTCGGCGTCATCATACAGAGCCATTTATCATGCCTCTCCTCATCGTCGATACCAACTTCTTTCCCCAACCATTCCTTCATCAAGGGACTATTAACGTTGTCGTTGTATTTCCAGCCCTCGTTGCCGGTATTGTATGGTGGGTCGATGTAGATGCACTTAACCTTGCCTGCGTAAGTGGGGAGTAATGCCTTCAGCGCGTGGAGGTTATCACCGTGGATGATGAGGTTGTCATGCAGAGAGAGCTTATCTGTCCGGCTCTTCTCCGGACACGGGATCAACTCACGGTAAGGAACGCCAAGGTGGTGGTTCCAGACTACCGAGCGACCTTTGAATTGAAGGGTTGGCATTGATTGCTCCTAAAATTTTATTGGATTTCTGTCTGCCAGTCTGTCCAAGAATGTCCGAAGTACATTTCCCTGCAAGATTACCAGAAACTACGCTCACCATTATGCGCGTTCCCTTAACCCATAACAGATGCGCGGATCACAGGTGATGTAGTTTTACCAAAGTTCATTTACCATAATAAGTTACGTAAAAAGGGCAGTATATATAAATCTCGTTACATCGTCACCGAATCACCGTTAAGCCAATACCACATTGGGTTTGAGGGGGTGAAAGAAAGGTGACGCAAATTTTTTATCTTCACTCCCGCGTAAACAGGGATCCAATAATAAAAGTAGCAATTCTATATATTAAGTACATCATATAATACTCCAAGAATTTGTCTTGCGTGTATTAATTGCGGAATCTCATTATATTCACCGTTTTCAACATCTTCTGTATGAACCATAATTGAGTCTCCAATACCACCGATAGACTCAAACAGCCGTAAATAGCTTTTTCCGGGTACAGAATCCCCCACTCGTTTGAAGAATTGACCATTACTAGTAGCAATTGCCACCAAGACATCTTTCATTGTTGAGAGCTCGTTAGGTAAAATCGCTCTCCCACCCAAAATTATTTGATTTGGAAGTGCTAACGGCAAAGCGCTATCTCCAGTCACTTTGAACATCAGTTCAACTTTATCAAGTAATGAGTATCCACTGAGCAGTTCCGCCTCATCCGTTGATTTGGAATAGACCGGTTGATCATCAAATAGCACGCCATTAATCTTTAATAGTTGAACCTCTTCTAGAGGCAACAGGAGAGATCTAGGACGTTTAGTAGGATTCTCCGATTCTGACCCGAGTGCCAAGATTCCAGCAAACGAATCACTTCGCAGTAGTCTGCGCGCATATACACTGTCCTTATGGAGTGCAATTACCAGACTATTATCGGGGACTTCTTCGTCCGAAAGATTCACTATAACTCTATAGCCGATACTTGCAGAAAACCCAAGATTATGAGTATTTATATAGTAAATCGATTCATTAGTGAATCTATCTAGTAAAACTATTTTTTCGGATTCCCCTACTTCAGAATAATAATCACCCGCAGTGAAAGCTGCTAAGTCCTCAATTAAAGGAACAGAAACTGAAGGAAACGAAATGGGACTTGGCATTGGAGGTTTTTCTGAAACCTTCTTCCCAACATCTCTCCTCATCCATCTATCATAATCCTCATGAGCTGCATCTATAAGGTCTGTTGCTTGTCGCCAGTTATCTTTTATATCAAAAACCTCCCCGTACTCAATATCACCCTCCTGACCATGATGACACTTATTCATCAATGTAAGAAAAGGGCTATTGGGCAACATTAATGGAGCATTAACAAGATTTCGGAACGTCAGATTTATAAAAGGCTCATTGCCCTTTCGTCTTAGTCTTCTAACGTAGTTTATCAGATCCGATAAGGTTGGATCGTGGGGTAAATCTGAATCGATAGTACCACAAAAGTCAATCATTCTCTGCTCAAGATAAATACGTAAATCCTTAACATAATCGCGTGCGGGCTGATGTACGTTTTCATTATCTTCAAACGCTTTACGTTTCTTATCAATCTCCTCTACAAACACTCCAAGCTTCAAGCAATGCCTCTCGTTATTTAATGTATGTATTATTCTGTGATTTAGTTTATCGCGACTTGACTCTTGCGATATTGACCGAGTAATATCCCCTCTAAAGTGCCTGTTATTTGTCACAAGTATTATATGTTCATTATTTTCTATCATACGTGGCACGCTAACGGCGATTCGTTCTCTATTCCGTTCATCAAACAGCTCTTGTATGTCATCAAGAAGTAGAAGTGAGAGTCCTCCACGTGTTCTAAGCGTATGCTGCCAGAATGCTAATAGAAAAGCCAGCAGATTTGCCCTTAGATCGGAAACATTACTAACATGTTGGGCTTTAACTATAGTCCCGTTTGCCTCAGCCTCCATAATTAGATTACTATCTTCATCGATGTCCGCTTCTATCACTTCTGGTGCACCAACGAATGCAGGACGGTAAAGTCTCTGCCTCCATACTTTCATTGATGAGGATAGATCTCTCATTAATTGGCCAACTTGAATATCAACTAAATCTATAAGCTTCGTAAGTGGTTCTACTGCTATTGCGGTCTTGCCATACTTTCTAATCCTCTCTTCCTTCTCTCTCCGAGCAACTATACATCTAATTAGATCATCGACCTTCTTTAGAGCTTCATTAAGTGGAGTAGCATTAATCACCATATCGTTTAATGCACTCAATCTCTCATTCAGAGTCCAATCCGAGGTAGAATCCTCATTATTTTTGGTGTTATCACCCTCTTTTCCCGAATATCCAATAATCATCTCAAAAGCATTTTTACACGGTTTTGAATTTAGTTTTCTCCATTTAGCAAAGGCAATAGCCCGATAAATACGACGAAACTTTGTTTCAACACTATCTTCTAAGGATTTGAAACAATCTGGCAATGAAGGAATATCGGGTTCCGAAAACTGCGGCATATTCCCTTTAATTCGGACGCATGTTTCCGCCATCGCTTGCATTAACGGTGATAGACTACCCTTAAAGTAGGGGGATGCAAAAAGCTCCTTGCTTAATGCCCTCTCAATCAAGTCAAATGGTGTATAAGGTAAATCACTATTAAGCTCTCCCTTTAGTGCAGCAGGTAATTCTGATTCGAGTGAGCCATTTACTGCTTGGTTCCAAATCCTAATTGTTTTTTCTAAGTAGTCCGTCTCCTGACCGAGATATTTCTGTATATGATCCTCGATCTTTTCACCGGTAATATCGTCTACCTTCCCCTCTATTACACTCTTACAAATAGGACATTTTCCAATATCTCGGAAATGTTCTGGAAGTTCTTTTAACCAACCTGAAACTCTGGCATATAATCTTAATCTCGATGCAACATCCGGTTTTTCCGATAACCCTACAAGTTCCTCTGCTTGGGTTTTTAACTTTAGTAAAAGTGCTTCAGTATTACAAATATCTTCGTCCTTTAGATTTGCCAAATTATGTAATCTCTGTGAACTTTTAAGACGAGCAATTGAATCTGGTGCTATCTGACCTAAAGCAGGTCCGACTTTTCCCTTTAGGTCATTTCTGGACTCTGGGTTGCTTGGGTTAAAAGAATCACCAAGTATTAATTTAGAATCATCGTATGCGTTTGTAAGCAATTTATCAAAATGATCCATAAGAGAATTTAGAGTTTCTTCTACAATCTTATCAGAACTTGGAAGTGGTATATCCTGTTTTGGGTCTATTTCTGTATTGTCTCTAATAAGGGTTTGTAGTTGCTCATGAATTTTTTGATACGATTCGTCAAGGACTTTGATCTCTTTTTCTCTATCTTTTACGAGGTCAGTCTTTAATTTCACACATGACTTCCTTGCATGCTCAGCTACAAGACCTAGCGGTTTGAGTCCTGTTAATTCGGATACTGCTTTGCTGAAATCCGAATGCTCACCCAATCTTATATATGGAATTATTCCTGGCATTTTAGTTCCAATTTCCCACGCAAGAGGATCGAGTCCATAACCTGAGAGATTAGGCTTTTCAATTTCAATTTTCCCACGACTTGATCTTTTCAGTGCACGGCGAATCGTCCCTATATCATTACCTTTATCGTCCTGGAGTGAAAGTTCTACCCACGTATCTAAATACAGAGGTGTATTGTCAAGTCCTTCTAACAATTCTGCTGAGGGCAAAGGTGTAATGGGTGCCATATCAGGTATTATTGGTTCGTCTAAATCCTCTTCAGAAGTTTTCAAAATACCCAATTCAACTCGTTGATTAGCATCCTCTGGAACTCGCTGTGAGCGGTATATAAATCCAGTGAGACACCAAGAAATAGCACTCAAAATAGATGTCTTACCCGATCCATTCGACCCTTCAATAATTGTTAAGGGTTTATCAAAGTTGAATACGAAATCATCCGGTGGTCCATCAGGAGTACCATACTTGTGAATCCCTGCGAAGCGATGGACTCTAATTGATTTTAGATGAACTATTTTAGTCTTGTTTACTGATTTAGTGCCTGCAGTTGTTTGACGAATTGGCGGTTCTTCGTTTAATTGATCGACTATAGCCTCAACGTCCTTTATTCTGTTTTGACCTCCCCACTTTTCCCTGTTCCTAAGATACCAGTTAAAAGTTGACCTTGTTTGAGGTGATTCAAACTGAAAAGTCTTGCCCTCATTGCTTATTAATATCGGTCGTCCACTCACCAGCTCATCACATAGTGAATCCAAAGTATGTGACATAAGTTGCAAAGGTTGAATTTGTTCGTTCATGATTTTTTCAATATTGTAAATTCAACAATACATTGATGTGTTAGCTTCAATGCTCACTAAATATTCTTCTGTCAGGTGAGGGCACACGACAGCATGTTGATATCTTATTCTTGATGCACATCTATGCTGGATTGTCGAACTTATAAACATTCGAACACCTCAGTCCGATGATATTCTACGGCTTGCAAATTCAACTCAAATCGTTCCGGAGTGGCAATCCGCTTTCCTTCGTATATGGTGAAGCAACGCTTGAGAACTGGATTCCTGTTGGCTTCCTTTCGGATGTCTTCGCCTACGATCAATCGTAAATCCTCGTCGAGCGTAATATAGCCTTTATCGAACGCACGGTCGTGGATGGCGTTCAGGCATAGTCCGTTCGATGGATTGAGCCGTTTGGTTTCATCCTGCGACCAGGGGATGATATGACTCGCGTTCAACAGCCCCGGGACTGCAATCCCTGTGATCGCGCATTTATAGTCGAAATTGCTCAGTACAAGCCCTCTGAAGAAATCCTGTCCGAGCCGCGTTTTGATCTCGGCTTTGGTCTCGGTTTTACGTTCTTTGACTGCATCCTCTTTCGATTTCAGCAGGTCTGTCTGCTTATCCACAATCGGGAACTGGTGCATGACATTTAAGCTGGCATCGGCTAACGATTCCCAGTTGTTATAAAACTCATTCCAAATCACCCCGTCCATCTTACTGCCGTGCTGAAGCCCCTTGATCTGCCGCGCTTTATGCGCTGGGTCGAAACGGGCAAAATTGCACAGCTTCATCGACACCGAGGCTGGCGTCCGGTTTAATAACTTAGCCGCCCGGATCACATCCTTGTTCAAAGCACTGAGTCTGCCAAATGGAATTTGAAAATAGAGACTCAATGCAAAAATCAATTCCTCGCGATTCCATATCTTTCCCTTCACTTGCGCCTCAGTCCTCACCTCTTGTCATTTGTTCCCCAATCCTTATCTAAAATCCTCTATAATGCACGCCTGCCCGTGACAGTTGCGCGGAACGTGGGATATGTGGTTTTGCCAGGTCATGTAAGTTCCTGTTGCCGTGTTTTCTTGATAAGACCTTCTAATAGACGCTTACCCGGACGAGATCTTGACGGTATGACAGCACCAGATTCATGAAGAGATTCTCTTACCCATACCGTCATTCCCGTGAAGACGGGAATCCAGACAAACATCCACCGTTTTGGACTTATCCATTGTTTTAATTCTCTGCCTATTCAGTCAAACCAAATCATCGAATAAGTCCTTCCATTCGGGATTCTTCTCCTCAATAATTCTCAGCTTCCATATTCGATTCCATTTTTTCAATTTCTTTTCGCGCGTCGCCGCTCCTTCAAAACTTACAGGACCTTCATAATAGACCAGCCTATGCACACCATATTTCTTGGTGAATCCATCTACGAGATCATTCTTATGCTCGGTGATTCGTCTGATAAGATCGCTCGTTACTCCAATATAGAGCGTGCCGTTTCGTTTGCTTGCCATAATGTAAACGTAGAATTCTTTCATATTCCGACTTGTCTGGATTCCCTTCTACAAGGGAATGACAGAATGTTCGTTTGCTTGACAATATGTAAACGTAGAATTCTTTCATATTCCGACTTGTCTGGATTCCCTTCTACAAGGGAATGACAGAATGCTCGTTTGCTTGCCATAATGTAAACGTAGAATTCTTTCATATTCCGACTTGTCTGGATTCCCTTCTACAAGGGAATGACAGAATG
>JAVCDD010000245.1 GCA_030765125.1 Candidatus Hatepunaea meridiana | reverse complement strand
TTCAATCCTCATCCGACCCAAAGATCGGATGCCACCCGGGGTCGCCATTAACTACGGCGGTTACCGGTAAGTTTCAATCCTCATCCGACCCAAAGATCGGATGCCACAACAAAGCCAGGAGATGCAGGGGCATCCTTTAGTGTTTCAATCCTCATCCGACCCAAAGATCGGATGCCACAAAGCCGTATAAAAGCCCTCTGTCGCCTTTTACTGTTTCAATCCTCATCCGACCCAAAGATCGGATGCCACTTGACATCGGGAGAGCTGCTCACGGATTATTACTTGTTTCAATCCTCATCCGACCCAAAGATCGGATGCCACAATTCACCGGCGGCAATGCTTCCGCCTTGCTCGTCGTTTCAATCCTCATCCGACCCAAAGATCGGATGCCACGCCTGCTAATGCAGCCCAACACCAACAGGGTTTTCAATAGCAGTTTTTGCGTTTCAATCTTTATCCAGTTAAAAACTGGACGCCATTGTAAAGATTGGTGTGTAATTTTAATAAAAACAATCGTTGCGAAACATATGCTGTTTGCGCAAAGCGAGAGGTTCGCATATAACACTTACAAAATTACAGGTTCCTCTAAATTACGTACCATCTCACGACCCCAAGATTGGATAAACTTCTCTCTGGGCTCCATAATCCTGTAAATGCGTAGACTGTCTTCCTCTTCGTTGATGATTTTTACCAGTGCTGAAACCATCTGCTTGTGCTGAACCGGAGTTAAATTGACTTCAAAAACAGAATATTGAGCGCGCTGCCCAAAATTCTTGCACACCTGAGCTACACGCCGCAGCCGCCGACGTCCCTCTTTTTTCTCTGTGTTCACATCATAACAAACAAGACAATACACGCCTCCTCCTTTATGAACCGGAGTGTGGAAGCTTGCTTCGATATACGCAAGCAAGATTGGCATACGCAAGCAAGACTTGCGAACTCCGGTACATTTAACGGTCTCCTACTTGAGCACATAAGGCGGATATGACTCCAGATCTTTCCGCAATACCCGCGCTATTAACCGCGCCTGGATATGAGGCAGCAATGCTATGGATACGCTTTTCCCAGTAATCGAGTGCTTGATCTCCTTACGCTTCCGTTCAACATACGCTACGATAACCTTTTTACGAGCATCATCAGTGAAACGAACCGCTCCACCCGGTCTTTTCACAAAATCGTCCGGCGTGATTTGACGTCGATTCACCAGCGTTAATGCTAAGCGATCACCCAAGATCGGACGGAACTCCTCCATCAAATCCAATGCCAATGCCGGACGACCCGGACGTAACGCATGAAGGAATCCTGCCTGAGGATCAAGACCGACACCCTCCAAAGCCGAACGACAATCATGCGTCAACAGCGTGTATAAATAGGACAATAACGCATTCATCGGATCAAGCGGAGGACGACGTGTCCTGCCTGATATGCCGAAGACGTCTCGACTCGCGCTTAACTGATGCTTGAATACGCTGAAACATAGTCGAGCCGCGTCTCCTTCAATTCCGCGCACCTCATCAAGATCACCAGCTTTGCGAAGCGAACCTAATGACGATTTTATCCTGCCGGCAGCGTTCCGCAAAACTGCCTCATCGGCTGAATCCTTAGCGTCACGAGCCGATCTGAGTAGACCATGTCGTGAATTCGCCAGCTTGCCCGCTATAAATGATCTGCCAAATTCAAGTCGTTGTCCTGTATCTGCGATAGTGTTGTACTGAGCTTGTCGTAACAGAACGTTCCCTGATACAGGTCCATCAATACGCGCTCGAAACCTGCCATTCCTGTCCAGTATAGTGATCGTGCGTCCATCTTCAGCGCATCGTCCTATAAGAGCCGGTGAGATCATCACATTGCCAAACAGAACGATGCCGCCAAACGCTAATAACGGTAATCCCTGCTTCTTTTTTGTAACCTTCTTCCCATCCGAAGATTGGGGTTCGGTCTGCTCAATCACCACCTGATCATGGTCAAGATGAAGATATGAAGGTTCCGTCTGGATATAAAGGACATTTTCTACGACTTGCATCGATACACCTCATGCGCTTTCTTACTGACAGCCTCACTTGAAGCAACGGTTGTTAAATCAGGCAGGCAGGCTTCAATCAATGAACAAGCCTTACAACGAGAATCATAAACCGCCGGAGGCGTTATTCCTTCGCTTAAGACAACTCGGGTATCCCTGATAACGTCAAATGTGTAATCCCTGAGCTTAAGCGTTAATCCGATCTCAAACCGCTTGTGCGACTTGATGGAATAAATTGCGCCTAACGGAACGTCAACCCCGAACATTTCCTCAAGGCATATCGCTTGGGCACAGAGCTGCACTTCGGCGGCTTTGCGACCTTTACGCCACGAACGTTTGTATTCCACCGGATAGGGTATATCGTTGGGAAATTCGACGAGATCGGCTATCCCGTTAAGTCCTCGCCGATCACTGAAAACCGGCAGTGAACGCTCGCACCTTATGCCGTTAACCACGTTTGATTCCTGTTCGTTGACCCGTTCGTGACCGATAGTTCCTTCGAGGGTGAAGAGGTTGTCGTCATAGATTTGTTCGATGTGAATCAGTGCGAATTGCCGCGGGCAATAAGCGTAATGTTCAAGCATCGATAGCCAGATCGGTTCCTGCTCTTCAGATGATTCTTCTATCATCCCACAAGTCGAGTCAGGGTTACGCCGTTCGGCAATCCTGATTCTTCCACGTCGATGGCATAATCTTTGAATTTACGAGGCACTTGAACGGTTGACTTGAGCGTCGGTTCGATTAACTCAAACAGTTTATGCGCCGGAGCGTTTCCCATAGGACGGTCGTGAGTGAAAATATACAAGCCTCGCAGCGCCATTAAGCCGCGTGAAGCGGAGCGATCCAGCTCGAACATTCCCTCAAGCGCTTCCCAGAAAAGCGCCAGATCTTCATTGTTAAAACGAGCTAATTCCTCCAATTCATCAGCTCTTTCCTGTGATACTCCTTTAGGCAGTTTATCCGGAGCTTTCGGTTTTGCCAGCATTGGATTAAAGAAACCGTATCCCATATACAAACCATAAGGAACAAGGGCTTTACGTCCCATTTCGGTTTCTTTCTTTTTGGTCTTGTCGTCATCGCCTTCGGCAAATTCAAGGTTTTTTGGGTCGGTGACAGCAACACGAGTGATGGTGATATCGTGAGAAAACACTCGATCTATTGAACGGGAAAATGTCATCTGCATAGGACCTCTGACTTGCCCGCAGTTGATCTTGAGAGTCATCACCGCACCGAATGCGCGAATATCATAAAAGCTGTTCCTCATCCATAAGCCGGCTAATTGACTATCTTCGCGTTTTTGCTTAGAACCTGTTGATTTGAGGTCTAAAGATTTGTAAGCCTCTTCGTGCTTGTCGAGCAAAGCGACATCCGCTTTCTGGACATAGATGCGAAATCTGTCAGCACCCCCTTGGATAACAGTGACATAGTCACGAATCTTCCGTTTCAGGCAGACGTCGGTGACGATTCCCTGACCGGTTTCGGGGTCAGTGCGGGGGAGGTTGTCGTTATCGGGGTCGCCGTTGGGATTGCCGTCGGTAACGTCGAACAGGATGACGAAATCGTGACGGCGGTTTGCGTCGGTAAAAATCGAATTACTCATTGTCTAACTCCTGTTGTGAATCAATTTCAGTTTGTTCTTTCTCTTTGTCCTCTTTCTTACGAAATCGGTTTGCTCGCTGGTGGTAGTAACCAAGTACGAACAAACTCTGTTCTTCCGCCTCATAACGAACCGTTGACACGTCTGATGGACTCAGCCCATCCAGAATGTCAGTAAGTAGCCTTTGAAGCCAACGATATGATACCGGTTTATCGCGTCTCAGTTTGGGCAAGTGAGCCTGCTTAGCGCGAGCGATGAGGCGCGGCAGAGTCGAGACCGGCGAGGTCATCGCCGAACCGAATGTTCGTTCCACGCCTTCACCTCCGGTAGCTTCTTCTTGCGCCCATTCAAGGACATAGAACAACCGACCGTAAAGGTAGGCGGAATCTTTGCAGTTGTCGTCGAGTGAAACCATCCAATCCTCCTGTAAGTTTTCTCCGCGTTTTATGCGGGTTGATATGATATACAATTTGATTAAAGCCGCTTGGGAGTCGTCAACATGACGACGTTTTGAACCGTCTTGCTCCTTTCTACCAATTGCACAGCGACGAAGCGCAGTCGACAGCAAAGAAACTGGTAATGGTTTTCCGCTCAAAGCGTGTTGAAACAGAGCTACCGGAACCGATGTCGCTAGTTTTTTCAGCTCCTTTGCATAAGGCTTTAACCATTTCAAAGGCTTATCTATTCCGGGCACTGTACTGGCGGCAAGATGATAAAGAGGGTGATAAGGCTGTTCACCTATAATTCGCTGGCGGTCGAAGTAGTTTTTCAGGTTTTGCTGCGCTTCCGGCAGAGTGGTCTCGATCCAGTCGCGTACAACAGCCCGCCCACCACTGCCTGATAAAGCTAACGCATAAAATCCGTCAACCTCCATGTCAATCCAACCTTTACCTTTGTATGGAGCTCCCAGCAATGCTTTGACATCATCCTCGCTTGCTTCGGTGAGTAGATTGTTGATTGAGTATCGCATCTCTTTCTTAGCCCAGAAGATATAGACGATCTGCTGACCGATACGGAAGGAGTTTTTGTCCGACTGCACAAGATGGTTGATTACATGATGTATCTTTTCAGCACAGGAACGGCACATCGGAGCGATGTAAGACTCTTCCAGTCCGTAGGAATAAAATGGATCGGCATTAGCACTTATCAATTGCACCCCTGAAGATTGTCCACCGGGGATACTTTTCAAAGCAACCGGATGCCTTCGAACCAAGGTTTTCTTACGCCCGCAGACCATACATACGCCGACATGATCTCCTTCAATATAATTCGCCCAAAATTCACGCACTTCCTCAAGGTCAGCAGGATGAATACCGTTAACCTCGAAAGTAACCCAATCATCACCGTCAACTTCAGCAAAACGTTCGTCATCTGCGAAATGACCTTTTGAAAGAAATATCTGAATTGCTGCTATGGCTTCATGTTCGGTCGCTTCAGTACAACGAGCGATGTTTTCATTGAATGCAATATGTTTTTCAATTACTCTTTGCCGATATTTTTCAATCTGTCCTCCTTTTTTCTCTTCCTTACCAGCGGATAATCTGCCAAGAACATATTCACCGGTGTCAGCAAGTAATCCAGCGGAAATTCCAGATGCTCTCTTTCCTGGGTTAGGCACCCATCGTTCTTTAGCTTGAATACGTCCTCTGTCATCCTTGTGACCAACGTTTTCGATGTTAATAAAACTACCGTCAGATCGAAGTTTTATCAACCACTGTGGAGACTGTCGTTTATACGCTGGAGGAGGTAATTCAATCCGCTTGGAATATTCCTTCAATCGTTGCAGAATCATCTTTCGTATCCTCCATCCGTTTGTGCCCATCGGAGTTGATCATAATGGTCTTGAGGAACTTTCAACACTCCTTTTTCAAGCCATGCGTCAAAGAAGACAGGGGTACCGGATCCGTCTTCATTAAAATCAAGGTCAAGCAACATTCGTCCTTGCGGTATCCGACCTTGAATGGCTAACTCATCCGGAGGTTTCTCTGAACCGTCAGGTTTTGCAAAACACGCAGCAAATTCCCGGCAACCAAATGCCGGACGATGAAAACAACGCCCTTTCTCTACCCGACGGCGAAATTGATCTCGATACGATGCTAACTCTTGCATAGTGTGCATTCTGGTATGGATGTCCGCACGAATCAAATAACGAACGTCACGCAGCATCAATGTCGCCCTCTGAGTGCGTTTGTCTTCGACGAAAAAACCTTCTCTATCCGCTACTTTCTTCAATTCCACATCAGCATCGTAAGAAGAAAGTAATGGAACATCACTCGCCTTTTTAGACGGTTGTTTATAAGAGGCGCGGCTTGAGACCTCATTCCGCTTGATGTGAAACCACTTGATCGGTTTCAGAACGACAATCTCCCGAATCCTCCAGAACATCTCCGGTTTCCAGAAGATCGCCTCAAGTATCCCGCGAGCCGCCGACGGTGTCATTACCGGATAGCTGACCCGCTCGACCTTCATTTCCGGTCGCGTGAAGCAGGCGTACTCGCCCCACACGACCACTTCTAACGGTGGATTATGCATTTGTTTCTTACCTCCTGTTTATAAAACGCATTGGTTTATACCAAGCTCTTCTGTTGCGACTCCAAGTCGATGATCATATTCGCCTGACCAATAATGTATATTACAACCCTCATCCAGACAGATCAACCCTTTAGCGCACAATTTATTAATTTTATTCTCGAAAATATTCACAATATAAGGGCTTAACCTTCGGAACAATTCCCGTCTCGAATAATGCGGTTTGAACCTGAAATCTTCGATCAATTTCGCTGCCTGGGAATTGTCCCATAAATTATCATTGCTTCCATATCCGACTGCAACCGGAATCAATCCACCTTTTTCAATTAGATGAAACTTATCAGCCACTGCAGGAAAATCGAGTCGATTTCGTTTCTCATTTATCTTTTCTTCATCAAGACAACGACCATCGAACAGTTGACTAAAATAATTATCAAACGTCTCCGGATCGTCAGGATCAAACTTACCTTCTATGACAAGGATTTCAAACAGATCTGCGCCGTGCCGGTACTCCCCCGATGGTTTTTTATCTTCAACCGGCTTAAATACTATAATCCGCCCACGTTCAAGCTTGCCTTCCCGATTACACCGTCCAGCAGCCTGAACGACCCGATCCAGTGGTCCGGTCGCACGTAAAACCAGCGGGAAATCAATATCTACTCCTGCTTCAACTACTTGAGTAGTCACCAACCGGCAAAGTTCATCGTATTTCAACCGTCGCTTAACGGTCTCGATCACCTTGCGACGATGCGCGCCGCATAGGAAAGTGGACAGATGCAGCGCATTTTCATCGTGATCCCGAACTTCTTTGAACAGTTCAACCGCTTGGGCTTTAGTGTTCAGAATGACCATCGCCTGATGTTTAGAAAGCATCTCTTTAGTTACTCGTTCCCAGTTCCATTTATCTTTAGGGAGTTCGTATTTGACACGGATCATTTTCCGATACACTGCCCCGGGATCATCTATCACTTCGCCACGGTCGAATTCATCCCAACCGTCTATGTTAACCCGGTCGAGCGCCGGTTGCGTTGCGGTAGAAAGCAACAATGTAACGCCGTAACTTCTGACCAGTTCAAGCAATATATCACAAATTGGCTTTAACAACCTCGTTGGTAAGGTCTGAACTTCATCCAGAACGATGATGCTCCGCGCTAACCTGTGGAGCTTCCTGCAGGATGACGGTCGGTTAGAAAACAGGCTGTCAAACAATTGAACAGTCGTTGTGAGGATCAGATTTGCGTCCCAGTTCTCACACGCTAACATCCTTTTTACTTCTTCGGGAGTACGCTCCTCTTTATCCGCAGCAATGAACTGTCCCGAGTGATGTTCAAGGAAAGCTATGTCTCCGAAGATTTTACGATATTCATCTGACATTTGGTCGATGATACTTGTGTATGGCAGCGCTATAACAATTCGACGATGTCCGAACTTTTCTGCATGTTTAAATGCAAATCCAAGCGCCGCGCGAGTCTTACCTCCGCCTGTCGGGATGGTTATTCGGAAGATGCCCGGTTCTTTTGATGCATTGGTAATTGTCTGTTCATACAGATTGTTTCGGAGGTCGTTTAGGAAATTTATGTTAGCTTTTTGAATCAATTCGTTTTGATTTTTAAAAAACTTGATACCCAGCTCAGGCAATTTAGGAAAGGGTTCTCTTTGTTCTGCTTTTTCAGGATCAAAATGAGCTTCTGTATCAAGAAAATCAGCATCAACAAGACAAGAATAGAGCAATCGAATGCGTAAATCGAAAGCTGTCGGTGATGTAGGTTGCGGCAATTCAGGTGGCTTTATATCAAACCAATCAGGTTTTTCTCGTTTCAATTCTTCAATGATCTTTACCCAACCTGTTTCACTCGACCATGAACCGGTCATCTTTGACCGTAAATTAGACTTGATCTCGCTACTGCAAGGCAATCCGCCATGGTGTCCGGCAATGGCAAATGGAATATCAAACCAACCATTCTGCGCAGCCAGTAATGCTCCCATTCCTTTATGAGGTGCATATATTCGGCTTTCCTGTTCTAATTTGTGCTGGAAGGCATCTGTCATCTTGCCAATGTCGTGCCATAAACCAGCGAACCAAGCTTCCCTTTCGAGATTGCAATGCTCGCCAAATGACTTGGCGAGGCGTGCAACGTTTGAGGCATGATCGTTCAGGCTGTGGGATTTACCTTGGGAGTTGGCTGAATGAGCATTTCCTATCAGATGTGAATCCATATTTTTATCCTTGTTCAACGAAAAATGGAATTTTGGCTATCTGTTCTTTGTTGGTACAATGAACGTCAAATTGAAGATTTTGCATCCATTGAAGGCTGGGTTTTCAGAGGTATAAAGAATTATATCGTCCGTTGAGGCTGGTTGAATATTATTACAAGCTCTGGGAAGTTGCCTTTCCCGTTTTCGATATATTGTCCCAGTGAGCGCTTTACTATTTTTCTTTTCGCATGCTATATGCTTAAAAAACAACCGACATTTCAAAATTTCCTTTCACAACGTATAATAGGAATAATTATCAAGGATTCCAAACACAGAAAGCGGTCGTCTGACGACCGCTTTCATTATTAATCTAATATCTCGTCATACAGTTAGCAATTGCACTAGATCGTTCTTCGTTCTCAGCCTAGAGATGTGAAGTTCAGTGACCCGGTTGAACAGTGTCTTTCCGGTGAGCTGATCCAGATCCTCGTCCGGATTTTTCTCTTTGATGATCCTGAGAAAATCGGACTTGGTTCGTGCGATACCTATCCCACGCTGTTTTGCTTGAGCTTGTAGCTGCTTTACCGTCATCTTGGCGATGTCCTGCCTGCCATCAGGCGTTTCAGGCGTGGGCTCTGCCTCTCCCTGAGCGGTTGGATCCGCCTCTTGGGGTGCCTCTGCCTCTGCAATGGGGGATTCGGCTTCAACAGCTTCCTGTTGCTGCTCTCCACCTGTCTGCTCCGTCTGTTCGGATGCTTCAACCAGTGCCACCATGGGGAAGGATGCGGTCACGCGGCTGCCATCCTCCAGTTCGATCGTCCAACCCCTGCGCTCCTTGTCGACAATGGTGCCGACCTTGTCCTTGTTTTGCCCCGCGGTGATCATCACGCGGTCTCCGATCTTCTTCTTGGGTGTGCTCATTTCATTCTCCATTTGTTAAGTGTTTGAGATGCCTTTACTTAATGGCAGCACCAATCTAATCGCGGGGGTGAGGAAATCAAGGCGTTCGCCAGAAAAGGTTCAGAAACATTAAAAAAGGCAGTAAGAATCAGTTGTAGCTTGCCTATGAGTGCACAAGCTTCTTACCCCGCCTAGATCAAGCCGCTTATGTCTCTGACTTGATTGTTTGGTTGAAGAGGCTTGTAGGTAGACGTGTCTCATTTGGACTTGGCAGCAATAATGGTTATATTATGGCATACTGCGTTCATTCTGCGTGCCAGGATGAAGCGCTTTCACTCATTGATTGTAGGAAAAGGAAGATTGCCGGATGGCTAAGGAGAAAGGAAAGCATAAGAATAAACGAGATGCGCTCTGGGCCGATGCCAAGCGGCGCTGTCGGTTGAGCATGGAAGATATCCAGATGGCGAAGGAAATGGGACTGAATCCGCGAAGCCTCATCAAAAACATTCCTTCCCCGAGCGAGCAATGGAAAACGCCGGTAAAGCAGTGGATTCGAGAAATGTATGAGAAACGGCAAAACATAAAGGCCAGAAAGAAAGAGCCTGTTGGTAATGGGAACCTTTGAATTACGAAATTCCTGTATGTATAATCACAAGTTCTGAAATTGCCATTAACCGATTTCGTTCCTTAAGAGGCAAGGTGAATTATTGGGATTGTTCCTGGAGTTGACTTTCTGATTCAAATAGTTTATATTTCCGAGTGCTTGTTTCCCCATACAGGCATTTTGAACCTCCTTTTTTTGGTTCAATCATAAGGGGATCACTTATGATCCCCGTATTTTTTATTAGTTATCTCGGATAGAGGAGAAGAGGAGCCCGGTGGAGCTCCTCATTCTCTATTAGGTGTTATGCTTTTAACGATCAGACCACAGGTGCTTTTGCCCAGATGGTTTGATTGAATACAGACACTGCCTGCCCAATCAGGAAATCGATCAACTTTCGCAGAAACGGACCGTCAAACGGCTCAAGGAAAAATGGCAATGGAATCAGATCATCTATGCGATCAATAATGTGGAACTTCCGATCGAAATGCTCGAAGGCTTCTCGCACCAATCGATGCTTATCCTCGCTCATCTTTGGTGCGGTAATAACCGACTCTGCAGCCCGTACCAGCGACGCTACCAGATCGAAGACCTCTTTTAAATGGAACTGTCCGGAGAACAGCTCATTCCAATCCTCGCCAATAGAATCCATCTCAGCAAGAATTTTATCAAGATAAAAATTATCGTTCATTATGAACCTCATTTAAAGAATAATGTTTTTAAAAGCAGCACGATCATGGCAGTGTGTATGCCACACGGTGAATTATCGTGCTGCTTCATGGCTTTTTGCTTTTGGCTATGGTTAGGACTCAGGACTTCAGGCTTGTTAAAGCCCAAAGCCCAGAGCCCGAAGCCTATTTATGCCGCGATGTAATCCACTACTATTTTCTGACCACTCAACGGCGCAGAAAGGAAACTGATCTGACTACCTGTGACTGTGTAATCATCGGTTTCCGTCTGACGAAGACCACCCAGATAAACCGCGAGGTAATTACCCGGTGTGTAGGTCACAGTGAAGTCAGTTGTCGCTCCATCACCACTGAAAGTTTCTGTCTGCGGGTACTTTACTACACCTGCCTGGTTCGCACTGGCAGCGGGAGCGTCCAGCACCTCACTGCTGATGTTGAGCGAAGAACCAACTTTCACACCACCCTTAGTCGATCCGCTCGCAGTTGGCAGTGAGTAGTCGTTTGCGTTATTGTCAACACCATCGAGCTTTGATGCATAAGCAGAACTCATCAAGCCATTTTGCGAAGAGGACGCTTCCCGAGTGGCTGCGGTCTTCTGAGCTGAAGAGAGGAAACGGCTGTCATCCTCCTTTGCAATGTCGTGGAAGTTTGTGCCGTCTTCGGTCAACTCCCACTTGTCAGTGTTCTCGTTGAACTGCACCTTGACGTTATCCGCGTCACCGCGTTCGACCTCGATTCCAGAACGTAGAGTTGTTGGAGGAGTGCCGGTCTGATTGGAATTCAGAAGGACGACATTGTCCTCGATCTCAAGATTTACCGTATCGATGGATGTCGTCGTCCCGTTGATATCCAGATTTCCGGACACGGTCAGATCGCCGGTGACAGTCCCACCCGCCTTGTCAAGCTTATCGTTCCAGGAGCTCTTCTCGGTATCGGAAACAAACCGGTTACTGGAATCCTCAGTGATCATTGTCGCCGGATGAGATGCCGGGTGCGAATAGTCGTTGGCGTTCGCTTCAACGCCATCCAGCTTGCTCTTGTCCGACGCGGACATCAGACCGTTCGCGGCACCGGTGGCAACATCGGTCTCCGCCTTGGCATTCCATGTGGATTTCTCCGTGTCGGATACGAAGCGTTTACTGGTGCTTTCCGTGATCATCGATGCCGGATGCGACGCTGGGTGCGAATAATTGTTCGC
>JAVCDD010000222.1 GCA_030765125.1 Candidatus Hatepunaea meridiana | reverse complement strand
CAAAATGCCTGTTCAATGGCATCTCGTGCCGCCCTTTTGGGGCGAAAGCCGTAGGAGTTATAATCGGCATTTGTCTCGGATACGGGTTGCAATGCGAGCAAGTAAAGCGCCTGCATCGCCCTGTCATGCATCGTCGGGATGCCAAGCGGTCGCAGCTTGCCGTTCCGCTTCGGTATCCAGACTCGCCTTAACGGTTTGGCTCGGTAATTGTGGTCAGTCAACCGTTTAGCCGCATTCAATTTGGCTGCCGGTGTTGACCACAATTCTCCATCAACTCCTGACGTTCTTTTCCCTCTGTTTTCCGTTACCCGCTTTACGGCAAGCAACTTCGCATAGAAGGAATGGACTAATATCCCTTGAAGGCATCTGACTTTACGCCATTTGCCTTCCCTGACAGCTTTCGCAATAGAAAACTGAAGCCTTACAACCTTGTGATTGACAAACTGCCAATTGACAGTATGCCATCCTTCGGTGGTAGCTGATTCTGTCTGCGGATTATAGAATAATCTTTTGACCATTTTACTGACTACCTTAAATAAATTACTCAGTTACATTACGCTTCCAGACCATTCTGAAGTCAGCACCCTTTCGGGTCAAAGTATCGGTTTAAATTGCTATTACCACAATCTCCTCCTTTCTTCTATCCCTCCCATTACAGGAAGGCATTCGCTTTTTCAGATTTCCTCTACCTGCATTTCTAACAGTCTTCCTTGCGGTTGACCTGCTGCTGCCGCAGCAGAAATACAGGCTTACCAAGTTCCAAGTCCATGTCGTTTATGAGTGCTTTAGGAACTATCTGTCCGCCGATAGAAATGTGGTTATCGAATGACTTATAATAGAGAAGCCATTCCTTCTACTTGCCTTTTGGCACAGCCTATATCGCATAGTAAGGCTGCTCAACGATCACGACGGTTCACCCGATAATTCACTTACGTTTTCCATAGCACTCCGTCCTTGCTCCCTCAATCCAGTATGCTCTGGATAGTTGGAAATACTCTCACAAGTCTTTCCTCCTGAATATTGCTATTCACGGGCTACGTTGTTCCGCAGGCTTCGCACAAGTTCGTTACCAATCCTGCACGCTGCGGTAGGATAACACAACCGGTTAATTCTTTAGATCGACATTTCTGTCATTCTATGCCCTTAACATACATTGACTTAGCTTACTTGTCGCACCAATTATTTCATTGTGAAACCGCAGGAGGCGTTGAATGGTTGATTTATCGCCAAATATGTCGTATATTAACAACACACTATGTAAAACAGCGTCACATCGTCACCGAGTGGCTGTAAAGCCTTTGTGGATAAGGCTTGCATGGTGTGACGATAATGTGACGGAATGTGAAGATGCAGAAAAAGGAAACGTCAACGTGACTTATCCTTCAGAAATCAAAATACCAATAATACCTTCTGCCAAGAAGAAACACGAGTATCAAATATAAGATACTATTCATACGAAATAAGGAAATAATATGTGTTATAATCTATTGGAAGAGAATTGGATTCCGGTACTGTACCACAATGGAGATTGGAAACGCGTCGGAATCCGCCGGGCGCTGGAAGATGCCGGTAATATCCGACAAATAGCGGCTTCGAATCCGATGGATAGGGTACATCTCAAATCGAATAATATGGATATCCCATGAATGCAGAAAATACAACTGTTCGTAATAAGGTTGATTGGAAGCTATTATGGGCTAAAACTGACCGTAAAGGAAATAACGATCGCTACCATCCCTTAATATGCCACATGCTCGATGTTGCTGCTGTTTTCGGTCTCGTTTGGGATAATTACTTGTCGTCCTCGTTTCGGAAAAGATTGACAAGTGCATTCAAAGATGTGGACGTGAGAACTTTGCTTGTATTTGTGGCTGGCGCCCATGACATCGGCAAAGCAAATCCAGGTTTCCAAAGAAAGAATACCGACTTGAGTAATTTACTGGAATTACCATTTTCCGATAACGACCAGAATCATCCTCATGGATTTATCAGCGCTTCAGTATTGAAGGATTTTCTTGGCTCAAGTGAGGTTTCAGCTTTGTTAGGTCAAATCACCGGTGGTCATCATGGTGTCTTTCCACGCTGCATGGAGCTTCGAATGGGAGTTGATAAGCTTGGGAACAAAAAATGGACAACTGCTCGGCAAGATCTGTTAGAAATATTTGCTAATACTGTCGGATTTGACTTCAATCGGGACTGCAAATTTGCAGAAGAGATCGAGGACCCGTTCATCGTATCCGTGCTCGCAGGATTCATTTCAGTTGTGGATTGGATAGGTTCGAATCAGGATTTCTTTCCGTGTGCCGCTGAACGTGGTAAAGCCATCAAGATCAGCGACACCGAATATTGGAGGAAGGCGCAAGAACAAGCACAACAGGCTTTGGAAAAACTTGGTTGGTCACCCTTTGTATCCTTTGCCGAGGAGACACGATTCGGAACTGTCTTCACCGGTTTTACCGCCAACTCCTTACAAACCACAGCTATCGAGCTCACGTCAAAACAGACTTCCTCGTACCTCATGATCGTCGAAGCACCGATGGGACAAGGCAAGACCGAAGCGGCGTTTTACGCGGCTGATTTGGCGATGTGTCGGGGCTTCGCCCGAGGTATGTATGTCGCCATGCCGACACAGGCAACAGGTAATGCGATGTTCAAAAGGGTCTTAGATGACTACCTGAAGCAACGAGGACACAAGGGGAAACTGAATTTGCAGCTCGTGCATGGCAATGCGCTCCTGACTCAATTAGCAGAAGTACCAGAAGGTGAAATCCCCAATTACGAACCTAAGAGTATCGGGGATGATGGAGATGACACTGAAGCCCAATCTTGGTTCACTGCCAAGAAACGACCGCTTCTGGCTCCGTTCGGGGTAGGTACTATAGATCAAAGCCTGTTGAGTGTGCTCCAGACAAAACACTGGTTCGTGCGGCAGTTCGGTCTGGCGGGAAAGGTTGTCATCTTCGATGAGGTACATGCTTATGATGCCTACATGAGCACGATCCTCGAACGGCTTCTACACTGGCTCGCTGAACTCGATTGTACGGTCATCCTGCTGTCGGCGACATTGCCGGAAGAGAAGCGAAAAGCCCTTACCAGAGCTTACTCGGGTCAAGATAACTCTGAATACAAACGTTATCCGCGTATCACGCTGGCTAAACCTCGTCACTACCTGAGCGTACAAGCGAACGAGGCGTCGGTCTGCAAAGAAATCCCGATGGGTAAATCACGTCCGGTTAGCCTGGAATTCGGTAGAACAGATCTGGATTCATTGACTACAACACTAACCCTAAGACTTGAGCATGGCGGGTGCGCCGCTGTGATCTGCAATACGGTGAATCGTTCCATCGAAGTATTCAAACATTTGCAAGACAATCTGATAAAAACCGAGTGTTTGCTTTTTCACGCCCGGACGCTCCAGATGTGGCGACACGACCGGGAAAAGGATGTGCTTCGTAAATTCGGTAAGGGTGAGAAGCAGGCTGACGGAAACTACCTAAATCAAAACCGACCAGCGCGTGCTGTGCTGGTCGCAACGCAGGTGATTGAGCAGAGCCTCGATCTGGATTTCGACTTGATGGTCTCGGAGATTGCACCGGTTGACCTGCTTCTTCAACGTTTGGGAAGACTACACCGGCATCAGCGCGAACGCCAGCAGGGACTGGAATCACCGCAGTTCATCGTGCTCTGCGACGCTGAAAAAGCCGGTCCCTCGCTAGAGTCATTCGGTAAAAGCATCGAGTTCATTTATGACCGTTACATTCTTCTGCGAACTTGGCTGACCCTTCGCGAACGAGATAAGATAGAAATTCCAACCGAGATCGAGGAGCTGGTGGAGTCGGTGTACGGAACGGAAGGTAGCGAAGGAGACGATAGTTGGATCAAAGCTCTTCGTGAAGCAAGAACTGATATGGAGTCTAAGCATTCCGAGTCGGAAAAGTCCGCATGTCGGTTGCTTGTCTCAAAGCCCAAAGACCCGTCAGATCTGATTGAGCAGTTCAATGATCAATTAGCCGACGACGAAAACCCGGAAGACCACAAGTCTGTGAGAGCAGCAACACGCGAAGGTGACCCGTCCATCACGATCGTAATGTTACCTGCTGACATGGTTCTTGCGAATGAACCTAAAATTCCTGAAGTTAGGAAGTTGCTTGACCGATCCACCAAGATCAGCCATAGGGGAGTATTCTGTGCAATGCTTTCGGAAGGTGAATTACCAAAGCAGTGGTCGAAGGACGCACACCTTCGCCATATCCGCTGCCTGAGGCTTGATGAGCAAGGCATAGGGCGGATTAAGAACTACAAGATAAAGGTAAATAGAAAGTTAGGAATAGAAATCGAAAAAGAGGATAAGAACAATGTCTGAATTCAATCTGATTACTGAACCGTGGATTCCATGTATAGACATTCAGGGCAAACAGGTCCCATACGGCATTCGCGACACATTACTGAAGGCGCATGAACTGCGCGAGATTTGTGATGACTCACCGCTGGTTACTGTGGCGATTCATCGGTTACTATTGGCGATATTGTATCGGGCGTTTGAAGGACCAAATGGATTCAATGAATGGAAGACGCTGTATTCTCACAAAACTTTTAATGAGCAGATAATTAACAACTATCTAGAACAATGGATAGACAGGTTTTACTTATACGATAGGTATAAACCGTTCTATCAAATGCCGAGATTCAAAACAAAAAAGCCGATTTCCGTTAATCGCCTGGCAACTGAGTGTGCCGGTGGAAACAATCCGACACTTTTCGACCATTCTGGCGATGATGACGAAGTCAATTGGCAACCTGCCACAGCCGCGAGGATGCTTATATCCTGTCAGGCTTTTGCGCTGGGCTTCGGAAAAAGTGGCAATGCCACAATCAACGAAATCGAAGAGACTCTACCCTATTCCGCTGATGCAATTGCGTTACGAGGTATGAACATCTGGCTTCAAGGTAATAACTTGTTAGATACCTTGATGATTAATTTAACACCTATTGAGGAAAATTTACTGCCTCCTTGGGAATTAGAGAACACGAACGAGTACCGCGACAGACTTCAAGGCAAAAACAGAAAAGCGGTCTCGGCTCGGGGAGTAGTTGACCGATTTACATGGCAAAGTCGCCTTGTGCAACTCATTCCGGACGATTCAACGATTTCAAAGATGTATTTTACGCAGGGTCGTTCTGCGGATAAATCTGCTGGCGATCCGATGAAGGTCTATCGAACATCAAAGAAAGAAGGAATTTCAGCACTACCGCTTAGTAGTAACAAGGCTGCGTGGCGGGATGCTCATTCAATACTCATGATTCCCACCGTCGGTAGTAGTGAACGCAGACCGGAGTGCTTAAATCTCGTCGTTCGCGCTAGTTCCTCAGATATTATCGACGCCGCTGTTCCATTTATAGCTCAGATCGTGGGTTTAGCATCAGCACCGAAAAAAGCTGGAAAGTTTCTTCTTTGGCGGCATGAACGAATGCCTGTTCCCGCCTCTCTGCTCGACGATGTGAACCTCATCGAGCGGCTCGGAGGCTTGATCCAGAACTCCGAGAATGGTGCTAATGAACTGAATAGCCGGACTCGGAGGATTGCCATGCTATATCTCGCTCCAAATGCGGAATCAACTGATGGTCGGAATCCTGATGACAAGGATGTCACTAAGTTATCTGAAACTATTGCCTCTCGTCCCGCCTACTGGGCGCGGTTAGAAAAACACTTCTACACTCTACTTGAGAATCTCCCATACGATTGGGACAAAGCCAATGGTGAATGGAAACCCAACGACCAGCAGTTGGCAACAAAGAAATGGCGTGAACACATCAAACGTGAAGCGGAACAGGCGCTAAACGAGAGCATCCGGTCACTCGGCAACACCGCTCGTGCCATACAGGCTGTCGCCCGTGTCCGCACCGATTTCAACGATTATGACCTTGAACCGTGGCAACAGAAAAAACCAAAGTAAAAGGAGGTAAAAAGACAAAATGAGTCTTGATGAAAAACAGAAATCTTTCATAGGCAACTTGTTGAGCCTTGCAAAGGAGGGACAAGAAAAACGCGGGGCACTCGCAGACCTGCGCAGCGGTCTGGGAAAGGAGCCCGGTAAAATGGCGCGTGTGCACAAACACGTTGTTCCATATCTGCCTGACAAAGATTGGGATGATCGCTGGTACTATGTAACCGCCACGCTGTTCGGGCTATTCCCCAAGCATCGTAATGGATATAGTCTCGGCAAAGCATTTCAACCGCTGAGACAGAAAAGCGACAGCATGGAGGCGCGGTTTGTTGCCCTGCTCAACGCTCACCTCGATGATCTCGACGACCACTTGAGGCATAGCGTAAGATTGCTGGAGTCCAACAAGCCACCGCAACCACTCGACTGGTTTCGTCTTTTTGAGGACCTGCTGCAGTGGGACCACCCTGAAGGACACATCCAACTGAAGTGGGCGCGGGATTTCTACAAGAGTAAAGCCGGACAAGCCGACTCGACAAACACAAACGACGACAATAAACCCCAACAGGAGGAAGAAGACAATGAATGATTCCAAAATTAAGATCGAAGTTCACCTGATCCAGAACTTCGCCCCATCCAACCTCAACCGCGACGATACCGGTCAGCCAAAGAGCACAACATTTGGCGGGTTCAGACGTGCGAGGATATCAAGTCAGTGCACTAAGAAAAGCGTCCGCGATCTATGGCGAAAAGGTGGAATGGTAGCAGTCGGTGATCGTACAAAGAAACTTCAGGAACTGATAGGTACACTCCTCGAAAAAGACTTGGAGTTCACAGCCAGGGTTCCGGAAAAATCAGAGATGCAGTTGGGCGTTCGAGTGTTCACGGATGCTTACTACGCAACCTCTGACAAGAAGAAACCAGACAAAACCAATGTATTGGTTTTTATCAGCTTAGAAGAAGTTGAGGTCTGCGCGAAAAAGATCAAGACTCTTTGGTTTGACGCAAAGATTGAAGATAGAAAAGGCAAGGAAAAAACAGTAGAAGGCATTGTGTCAATCGTAAATAGGCGTAAAAAGGCTGATTCAACGAAAAAAGAAAGCAAGGACTCTGACGAACAAGAGCAAAATAACGAAACACAAGATACGACGGTAAACGAAAAGGATGACGTCAAGAAAAAGGATAAGAAACTCACTTTGAAAACGGACACCAAAATACTTGACGAAATCAAGCAAGCAGCGGTCTCCGCTGACATAGCTCTCTTCGGTCGTATGCTTGCCGAGCAGCCGGGGCTCAATACAGACGGCTCCTGCCAAGTAGCCCATCCCATCTCCACCCACAAAGTAGATATGGAGATGGACTTCTTCACAGCCGTGGATGACCTCAACCCGGAAGAAGAGACCGGCGCCGGAATGATGGGCGTTGTCGGATTCAACAGCGCCTGTTACTACCGTTATGCCCTCGTGGATCGCGACCAGCTCGCCCGCAACCTCGCCCGAAAGACAAAACGTGATAAGGGCAAATGGGTAGAAGAACTAATATCTGAAGATTACGAAGAGGCGGACAAAGTCATTAAAGCCTTCCTCGAAGCGATGGTCTATGCCATTCCGACTGGGAAACAAAATTCCTTTGCCGCGCAGAATCTCCCATCTTTTGGAATGTTCGTGAGGCGTAGTGGTGGCGTCCCTATCTCTCTTGCCAACGCTTTCGCCAAACCTGTGGGACCGAAGACAGACGACGATGACATAGTGGGTCTTTCGGTAGCCAGGTTAACCAAGCACTGGGAAGCATTGAAAAAGGTGTATGGTAAACAGGGCTTGAAGACTGTTTCCTGTTTTCATGTGGAACAAAAAGAAGGACGCTTGAATGGACTGAAAGACTCTATCAAGGAAACCGTCACAGAAGCTATCGAAGCTGTGATGCAGGGGACAGATGAGAAATGAACGAAAAATTCACATTACTACTGCGGCTCGAAGGTCCTATGCAATCATGGGGTTACCGTAGCCGGTTCGACTACCGTGACACAGCCCTTGAACCGACACGCAGCGGTGTGATCGGTCTGATCTGCGCGGCAATAGGAATCGCACGGGAAGAGAAAATTTCGCATTTTGACATGATCCGGATGGGTGTGCGTGTGGATAAGGAAGGCAAGCCCGAACGCGATTACCATACCGCGTTAAATGTCATCAAGGCAGATGGAAAAGGTAAAGGCACGGTTGTTTCCTACCGTGATTATCTTGCCGATGCGTCTTTCACTGTGGGGCTGGAATCGGAAAATAAAGAGCTTTTAGATGAAATTGCTGAAGCTCTGCAATCCCCTGAGTGGGCGCTGTTTCTGGGACGTAAGGCATTTAGCTTGGCGGAGCATCCTTTATCGGCTTCGATTCCTGCAATTGTCGAGGCGCCTCTTTCGGAAGCTTTGAATAGAGCCGCTTTCTCTCTCAGGTGCAAACCAAAGAATGGTGAACTCGTCTGTCGAATGGTTATCGAATCCCCTGATGGTGAACGAACTCAGCATGATTGTCCGGTCTGTTTTGGTGAGCGACGTTTCAAACCACGATCTCTACATAGTGCCTGACCGAAAAGCCTCCAAGTCAATCAGTAAAGGACTTGCGGCAACTATTTAACTTTGAAGATTTTGCTATTTGTTCTTTGAAAAACTCACACAATATGTTTAAAGCTTGCTATTTCACGAAGATAAGTATATTATATGGTTAACAACAATCACCATTT
>JAVCDD010000315.1 GCA_030765125.1 Candidatus Hatepunaea meridiana | reverse complement strand
CGCCGGAATCATCGAATGTCGGTCGCCACTCAAATGAACCTGTCCCATCTTCGTTATCAGTAAATGCCCAACCTTCGGGAAGGTTATCGGATACGACCCCAATAGTCAGATCGTCACCATCCGGATCTGAGCCTTCAACTGTGAACTCAAGAAGATCGTTCTCATTAATCTCAATCGGTTCTGGCACGTCATCCCAAATCGGTGTGCGGTTGACGTGTATGACCGTTATATCAACCTCTGCATCCACCGCAAACTCAGCGTCTGCTATAGTGAATACAACTGTATATTCACCGGAGTCATCGAACATCGGTCGCCACTCAAATGAACCTGTCCCATCTTCGTTATCAATAAATTCCCAACCTTCGGGAAGGTTATCGGATACAGCTTCGATTGTTAGATCGTCACCATCAGGATCTGAACCCTCTACGATGAACTCAAGAAGTTGATTCTCATCTACCTCTACTGACTCAGGAATATCATCCCAAATCGGGGTACGATTGATGTGAACAACCGTTATTTCTACCTCAGCTTCAACCTCAAACTCGGCATCGGCTATAGTGAATACTATTGTGTAGTCACCAGAATCATTGAAAGATGGACGCCATTCGAAAGCGCCTGTTCCGGTACCGTTATCGGTGAATTCCCAGCCATCGGGAAGGTCATCGAATATAGTTTCAATTGTCAAATCGTCACCATCTGGGTCGGAACCTTCGACAGTGAACTCAAGAAGATCATTCTCATTCACCTCTACTATTTCCTGAACATCATCCCAAATCGGTGTGCGGTTGACATGGTTTACAATGATTGGAATAGTCATCTCATCGGATTCACTCTCCAAGTCTTCAACTCTGAATAAAGGATTATACTCACCTGAGTCTTCATAATCGGTCTGCCAGGTCAGTACACCTGTTCCGTCACCGTTGTCAACGAACTCAGCGCCCCGGTCGATCAAACCGTCGTTGTTAACCAATATCAGCGTCAGTTCATCGCCCTCGAAATGGAGGTCGACGTCGTCGGCAGTTACCGTAAACTGAAGTTCCTCAGCTTCGTTAGCATCCTGGTCATCGGTATCTTCCCAGTAAGGTGCGTCATTAACAGTTGTAACCGTCAGTTCGAAATCTTCTTCAGTGGAATCATCTCGTCGCGGGATGTTGTGATGTTGTGATGTTGTGATGTTGTGATGTTGTGATTCTGCCCGGATAAGCTGCTCTTCTCTAATTGTTGACCAGATGCTGATTGGATTGTTCTGCACCTGTCTAATATCGGCAGTTTTAATTGATCTTATAGCTGAACTACTCCTGATCGAGCGGTTATGCCGTACCGGTCCGTTATTTTGCGATATTTCCGATGATGCTGCTGAAGATGAAAAGCCTCCCTGGTTTTCTAATCTAACCATCCTCTGACCGCCTTGTTGGTCGTCAGCAATGATGGTTATTGTAAAGCCGTCAGCATAGCAGAAGTTATTCGCAGCCGCAAAGTACAGCACGTTATTATCATCAATATTAATATTGAGAAGATCGTGTGCACCTTCTATGCTGTAGATTAAATCATCCTCGTCAATGTCAAAGAATATCTCGTCCAGATCAGCTATGTCGACGCGACGGGGATCTACATCCTCAACGACCACAACGTTATCGATGTGTTCAATAACTTCAGGTGTATCATTGACAGGTTCGACCTGGAAGGCTAAGGTTAGCTCAACTTCCAGTCCTTCCCAGTCGCGGCAGGTAATCGGATATTCATAATCGCCGTTGTAGTTCTCTTCAACGATAGTGGCAATTATGTACTCTTCAGCATCATCAAACGACAGTTCGACAGGTCCATCAAGATCATCCCATAGTACTGTCAATTCGTCACCCTCATCGGGATCGGAGAACATTTCAGCAATCGGTGGATTAATTGTCAACGGATCCTGATCCTCATTCATTTCAACCACGTATGGATCGTCAACCTCGGCAACCGGGGGTTCGTTTACATTTTGAACTTCAACTGTTATCTCGATGTCGGTGGATTCATCGCGACGAGGTCCTCTCGGATTTGATCCACCCTGGTTATTCTCACCCGCTGTCAACCCACTGCGGTTGATAGCCAAACCCCAACCGTCAAACACACCATAACGCTGTTCATTACCATAATCGCGTCCCGGTATCCGTTGACCCGGATCAATGCCATCTTCAATTGTCAGGATGAATGATTCCGTACCGATCCAGTTTTCATCAGGAGTTATACTCAGTACCAGATTATCGTCGATTTCTACATTCAGGTATTCTGTTTCTTCTAATGTGTATTCTAACTCACCTTCGTCTACATCGGTAAAAACTGTATCCAGTTGGGCAATCTCTTCCCTGCCACCGTCCTCATTCAACAGCAGGTAATATGGCAGGAATCCAATCTGCCGCGGTGGATCGTTCACCGGCTCTACTTCCACGATGAATGTATCCGAAAGCTCTGAACCAGCCAAGTCATCGCCAGTGATGGTTACCTCAATCGAGCCGTTGAAGTCAGGATCGAGCGTTAAAGTGGCAATATTTGTTTCATCATCAATCTCTATCAATAAACCATCTTGATCATATTCCACGAGGAAATTGAGTGCGACGCCGTCAGGATCATCGAAAATATCGTCCAGATCAACGATCTCAATTGGATCATCATCCTCATCCAGTTGAACGTCCGCTATTTCGTCCAGCAACTCAATCGGCTGGTTCTCAAGCATAATATGTAGATGGAACTCTGCCGTATCAGAAGCACCCGCTCCGTCGAACAGGTAAATCTCAATCACGTGCATACCGACCTCCTCTTCATCAGGTGTGAATAGGATATGACCGTTTCCATCAATATCAAACAGGTCGGTATTATCCCCAAAGGTCAGTTCGTCACCCTCGTCGATGTCATCAGCAGTAACGTCCATCTCAAATTCTTCTTCGACTAGAACAACCTGGTCTTCAGGCACTTCACCGAGTTCCGGTGCATCATTAACCGCCAGCACCTCAACCGCTGCTTCGTCCGTATCGGAAAGCCCTTCCGGATCGGTTGCTTGAACCGATAATGATAGATTGCCGTACCAGTTATCATCTGCGGAAATGTATAAGAATCCTTCCTCTTCATTGTAAGTCAGTGTGGCATTCTCATCACCTTGAGTCAACTCTTGAATCAAATTTAATTCATTGAACGAGTGATCCTGATCGCTGACGTAATCGTGCAGATCAAGCGTCAACTGCTCGTCTTCGAATAAACTTGTATCAGGCAGAGAAACTACAGGAGCCTGGTTAATATGAACGGCAAACTCCCAGGTTATCTGTCCCTGGTTCACAGGTGTTGATCCATCAGATGCTTCAGCAACGATTTCTATAGCTTCGTTGTTCTCAAATTCAAGGTCGCTTACATCGGCTACCAACCAATGACCAGTATCCGTTTCTGTTACCTCAAATTCAATCGCCTCACCGTCCAATTGCATTGTAAGACTTTCCGTTTCAACGCCGGTAATCAGATCGGTAACGAACACACTGACCTCTTCCAACTCATCCGCTTCAACCAAGGCGCTGTTTTCAGGATCAGGATTTCTAAAAGCCGGCGCCGTAGCGTCAACGATCAGGATATATGGATTAGTAAGATTACTTTCCGTTCCGGCTGCGTTGGCAGCCATTAGTCTGACAGTGGATGTGTCCGGTAGCGATGGCGCCGTATATTCAAAGGTGAAAAATACGGTGTCCGAAACGCTGACCTCGCCAATCTCCTCATCATTTAGTAAAATATGAACGGTTGTACCGAGTTCACTTATACCGGTTAGCGATACTCTGCTGATACTTGTATATTCGATGAAACTCAACACCTGTGGTGGATCAACCACATCGAGATCAACGTCAAACTCATAATCCGATGTGTCCGAATTACAAGCCAGATCGAAGATAATCAGACTGGCTGTGTATTCACCGTTTCCGAGTTCATCATCATCGCTGACTTGCGCTGTTAACAGGTTTTCTTCCGCGTAGAATTCCGTTTCAACCTCAAGATCACCAATTGTTAAGGATATATTATCAGCATCAATTTCGCTGCCTTCGTCAAGCAGGATTGCCGTGAATACAGGAGTCCCGGTCGCAAGATGCTCACCACCGGTTGCTGCGAAATCATCAATCTCAGGCTCTGACATATCCACCCAGATTTCAACCGGTTCGCTGAAGTCTGACTCGTTGCCACCGCCGTCAACTACGATAGCTTCGATGATGTTCTCACCTTCTACCAATACCACGTCTTCCACGGTGAATTCCGAATCATAATCCGCTTCGATTTCGGCAACTTCTTCACCGTTACGATAGATTCTGACGGTAGGATCGTTGTCGTAGTCGTCGGGATAATCGGGGCTGTCATTGCCGGTCATTCCCGAAATGGCTATCTCAGTTTCATTAGTATATGCAGCATCAAGTTCGTCAAGTTCAGGTGGATCGGGTTCATGCCTGTCATAGAAGAATTGCCATTGGTCTTCTCCCTCATTGTCGTCATCATCGGCTCCAAAGACGTTGACCTCGTTTAGCCCTTCCTCAAGCCCAGGCATATCGCCGGGCATCAAAGCCAGTCCCGGGCGGATATTCGGCATGGGCGCCATCACGCGCCCAGGTGGTACGCGAGCTACGAGATTCTCGAATTCTACTTCAGTAGTATCATTGTCATCCGGATCGTCCACGTCGTGTAGAGCAACAATAACCATTCGAACCGTTTCCCAATCCACACCGGCAACAAGGTCACCAATTACGAATGAGATCGTATCACCGGTAACGTCATCACGAGGCGCCAGACCACCTCTGCGAGGAGCCTGACCACCATTACCGCCTAAGCCTGCAACGCCGCCTTCCGGTGGAAAGAAATTATCGAAGAACGGTGGATCCTCGTCGTCTATATCAGCGACAATGAATTGACCCTCAGCCTCGAAGCTGTTTCCAGCATTATCCTCAAAGACAAGAGACAATGTATGCTCGGCAAACTCGAGCGGGTCGTCATTCTCAAAGCTGTAGAAAACAGCACCGTCAACTTCTTGCCATTCGTATTCAAGTTCGTTGTCATCAAGGGTTAATGTAATTGACGCATCATAGATTCCACTGGAATGACTCGGATCGAAGAGTGGTATTGTCAATTCGTTGGGAATACCAACTTCCTCAACATCTCCGTCAAGGAATGGATGCTCGGCTGAAGGCGCTTCGCTATCAACAAAGAAGCGATGCTGTACCGGATCTTGATCCGAATTACCCAATTCGTCCACTGCAGATAGAGCAATAATATGAGGTCCTTCAGCTAAATCTTCCAGAACCTCATAATTAATCTGTCCATTTTCAAAGTCGAATTCAGCAACCCTCTCACCGTCAATACTCATTTCAACGCCGCGTCTCTCGTTGGCTCCAACGCCATCATTAACTCCCACACCCAAATCATCGACGGTTATCACGATCTCAGGCGTTGCGTCAGAGCTGTAAAGACCCGGAGACTGGAACTCGACAACCGGTGGCTCGACATCACGGTAAACCTGAACCCATGCTTGACGAGCAACGTTATCGGCATCATCAAAGCCCATTACGGTAAACAGGTTCTCACGATTATTCAGAGCTACTTCCTCGAAACGGAATAGCCCGAATACATTTGCTTCAGCCTCAGCAAGTTTTTCATTATCCCGCCACAATTCAACGCTCAATTGCGGTTCACAAGCACCGACAATATTAATCCATTCACGTCTGGTGTAATCGGGAAGATCATCAGCTATTACAATCTCACCGGCATTGCTGTTCACCGTAAATTCAACAACTTGAACAGCAACATTACGATATGAATCAACAATGCGAAGTAAGAAGCGGTGGGTTCCTTCAGCCAATTCAGCGCCAGCCTGCCAACTAAATTCGTCAGTATCGAGATCAAAGTTGAAGTTGTCAAAGGATTCATTGTCAAACAGGAATATGATTGATTCTATTTGGCTTCCGGCGTCAGTAATACTTGCGCTGATAGTCGGAACGTTGGTGTTGATAATCTCATCAATACCGGGTGAAAGATCGGCTATCACCGGTGGTTGGTTATCTATTATCCTTGCAGTGAACATTACCCTCTTTGCATCGCGAGCGCCGGATAGATCAGTTGCTATGAATACAACATTGGGATAAACGCCGCGCACATCAAAGCTTGGTATCCATTCAAACAGTGCAACACCTTCTCCCTGATCGGTGAATTCCGCTCCATCCGGTAAGTTCTCAACTGTCAATACAAGTTCTGCCTGATCACCGGGATCGCTGTCTGTTGCTGTTATTTCAACTTCAAGCGTATCACCAACCATTACCATCTGAGCATCAATACGCTGTATTCTGGGTGGAACATTAGCGTTTGTAACCGTAATATCCACCACCATTTCATCGTCAAGCGCACCATCGGAAGCCGTGAATGTAACGTGGTACTCACCTGCAGATTCTCTATTTGTCGCCCAGGTGAACATACCGCTTCCTCTACCGCGGTCTACAAATTCAGCGCCTTCAGGCAAATCGGTTACCGTTAGTTCAAGGTCACCCTCCTCACCTCGATTAAGCATATCATCGCGGTCAAAAGCTCTGACGCGGAACTGTATGCGTGTTCCCTCCCGGCGCGTAATAGGATCAATATCTACGAATTCAGGTGCGTGGTTAGCATCGTTTACTGTGATGGTAATCGTTTCCGCATCGGATACCGGCGGTTGACCGAAGTCGGTTACACGGAAGAGGATTTCGTATTCACCTGCCTGGTCATAGTTTGGCAGCCAGAAGAATAAATTATCCTCTAATTCAGCGCCGAATGGAAGTTCACCTGATGAGAACATCACACGATCACCATCCGGCTCAGCAGATTCGAGTTCCAATACCCAGGAGAAAGGAACACCTTCATATATCTCCTGATCGCCAATTGGCGCAAGCGTCGGTGGACGATTGACGTTGACGATATGGATTGTCATATCAAGCTCCGTATAATCCCAGCCGTCATAAGCTTCGAATAGTACACTGTACTGTCCCGCATCATCGTAATTCGGCGTCCAGATTATCGTACCGACTCCTCTTCCTTGCCGTTCAAATACAGCTTCATCCGGCAGATCACCCTCTACCATTCGAATACTGACCGGATCATTGTTCGGGTCGGTTGATACGACTGAGAAAGACAACTCAGTTCCCTCACGTCCGGTAACTCGATCCAGAGGACGCCAGATAGGCGCGCGGTTTCCATCAAACAGCGCCAGATCGAGGTGACTTTCACGACCGTCTCCCCATGTCGAAGGATCATCGTTGTCCCATCGAGCGCGGGCGATATATTCAGTCTCATCGCTGCTTCTGTAAACACGGAAGTATATTATATCATCTTCGCGGAAACCTTCAATGACGTTCCTGGTTCCCGGATTATCACCATAAGCATTTAATTCGTAAGGACCTTCCTCATCCTCTACTCTCATCCCGCCTGCAACCAATCCGAGCGGCGTAATGGCAACGATCTCATCGTTTACATCAAGCCATTCGTCCTCATTGTTACCTATGTCGAACAGGTTGACGTCGTCTATGATCAAGTGATGCGAATCATCAGTGCTGATCCAATCGAAATGCCTGTCGCTGACGCTTAGAGATACAATCGAATAAGATCCATCCCGCCAATGATCGCTACCTCTGATGAATACCGCCGATGTAACGACAAATTCCTCTTCAGCGTCACTATCCCAGAACCTGAAGTTGATTGCGTCATCTTCAACGAAACCATCAACTTCACCGGTTTCCGGATCATCACCCCAGGCGGAAACATAATACGGAGCGTTACCATATACAGCGCCCGCGCCGCAGCACAGATTATCATCAGTGAAAACACCGATTTCGTCGCCGTCTTCGAGTGATTCTCCATTCAGATTAGCGCGCAGGACTTCTATACGGTGATAGGCTTCTGTGAGAGTGAACTCAAAATGATCAACGTGGATACCGGTGCCGCTTAGGTCTATAGTTGTATATACCGTTTCATCTATTACAGCGTTGAGTGCGCCCTCGTAAGAGCCAATCTCATCCGGGTTGAAGATCACTGTTACTGTTCGTTCTTCACCAACTCCAATATCGAATGGACCATCGTCCACTAGACTAAATGCTTCGTTAACTGTCTCAAACTGAACTCCCAATGCAGCAGTTGAACCGGTTGAACGGAAGGTTACATCCCAACGAACTTCATTATTTATGAAAGCTTCACCAAAGTCGTAGCTTTCCACGTCGACGTCCAGATCGGGACCGATAAGTAATTCTACGATAGAGAATCCATTCCAGCGCCAGCGGGTAGCGCCAGCGCGTACGGTTGCTCTTACCGGATATTCCTCTCCTTCACTATGATCCCAGTATATAAAGTCGAAGCGTTGGCCGTGGCGGAAACCTTCAACTTCCTGGGTGAATCTCTGGTCGCCGTAGGCTAACATTCTTGCTTCATCGCCTTCTTCCTGGTCGTTGAAGCGGAATGCTCCAGCTTCTATTTCTTCAGGCGTCAGAACCAGGATTTCATCCAACAGGGACTCGTCCGGGATGTCCAACACCTCGTTGTCATTTACTAATCCCTCTCCAAAGAAGACTATTTCCCTGAGTTGCAAGTTATGTGTATTGTTGGTAACGTTATGTTCGAAATGGTCGGGACGAACCTCAATCGCAACAATAAGAGCAGACGACTCTTCACCATCCGAGGCGATTAAGCGAACCCTGTATAGACCATGCTGGAATCGGTTTGCTGTCATAGTAAACGTTGCGCTGCCATCACCGTATTCGACTTCGGGCTGAATTTGCGCCGGTTGTTCACCGTGGAATTGCCAGCTTAACTCCAGGTTTGCACCTTCCGGGTCTTCGGCTACAACTTCGAAGCTTATTTCACGTTCAACAGAACCAACGACTCGACCAAATATATTACCAATACCTTCAATATCTTCTTGTGGATATTCCACCCATTGCGGCGGACGGTTATTATCCAAAACGGTTATCGTTACGTTTGATTCCACTTCAGAATTTCCATCTGATATGACAAACGCTGCCGTATATTCACCAGCTTCATCGTAAGCCGGTGTCCAGGTCAGCGTTGCTATACCGTTTCTAAAATACCTCAAACCAACGTTGCGGTTACCCCAATCCACGAAAACCACGTCATCGGGTAGATCATCAGAACGGTATTCAATACTCATATTATCGTGATCAAAGTCCTCACCGGTAATCACAAGCACGAGTTGTTCACCCTCGTCAACTTCAACCTGTTCCTGTGGGTCAACAAACTCAGGCGGGTGATTTACATTTCTGATGGTAATGATTACATTAACTGATGACTCAAGTTCACCGTCGCTGATTGTGAAGGTAGCAATATATACACCGGCATCGTTGAAAGCGGTCTGCCAGTAGAAATCACCGGTGCCGTCGCCGTTATCGGTGAACTCAACAGCATTAGGAATGGTGTGGGAATAATACTCTATCGTAAGAGCATCATCTTCGTCATCATCTGTGCCCGTTACAGTAAATTCAATCAAATCGCCGTCTTCAGCGGCAATCGGATTGGGAACATCAGTCCATTCAGGTTCATTGTTTGGTATTGTCGGAGTATATGTGCCTCCGGCTCGGATAAACAAATCACCTGCTAATTGTCCTTCTTCCCAGCGACGATGATCAGTAGTTATTATAGTTGAGACAAAACTGCGACCGGATATTGATCCTTCGTCATAAAGGTTCCACCAGCCAGCGCCCTGCTCTTCACGATACTCGCCACCCGGTGCAGGTCCATAGATAATACTGAAACTCTCACCCTCCGTGAATGTCTCCCAGCGTTCTTCCGGCATATTGAGTGTTATCCAGTTTGTATTAAAGTCATCTGCATCCCATGGCGGCACCTGAGCAATCCTGACAGCCCATAACTGTTCATCAAGATTATGATCTTCATCCTCACTGAATAAGAACAGGTTGCAGGGTACATTCATATTAGGACCGATATTGAACGGCATTATTCGGATAGAGCGCAGATCAAAAGTACCCGCCGATGAGAAAGTAACTCTCGAATAGTAATTCTGCATATCATCGGTTACCGACTCAGGTTGGCTGTCATCGTAAATAACCCAGCCATCACCAAGACCGATACCGGTCGGTGTAACAACCAATTCTTCATCATTAGGGTCATCTGAAATAATCGTTATGGCTCCTGCAAACTCACCAATTCCTTCAGGAGTGAAAGTAACCTGTATATCATACTCATCATCGGGTCTGAGCATGAATTGACCGTCGAACTCAAGATCGAAATAATCTCCCTCTATATATACATCGCTTACGGTTAAGTTTTCATCCCCTGAATTGCCGATTGTCATCGTCAATTCAGCGCTGTCGTTAACCTCAAGCTCACCGAATTCAAGTAACTCCTCAACTTCAATATTAGGCACGTGACCGACTGTAACCAGGATATTCAATGCAAAGTCATCATTATCAGGATCGTTGGACAGGATGTGCAGGTTAGCTTCATATTCTCCCATTTCCAGATTCTGGACATCTATGCAAAGCTCGATTTCCTGCTGATTACCCTCAGATATAACTCCGGTTGTCGGGCTAAATCTTAGCCAGCCTTGCGCCCATTCCAACGATGGTATAATAGATATCGCCAGTTCCTCGTGGATACGGTATGAATCACGATAGAAGATGCTTGCACCATAGTCGCCATTGGGGCTCTCGTAACCAACGTTACTTTCCGATCCGTTGACGTTTTGCTGAGCGCCGTATTGGTACTTAGCAACTCCATTATTCCGCAGTATTACCTGGAAGGTAGAACGAATACTACTGTTGCTGTAGCGAGGCACGCTTATCCAACTGACAACCGCCATATCTTCGTTATTCGTCCAGAAATACATAGCTCCACCAGCGCCTGGATTCAAGTCATAGTTGTTTGCTATTAACGTTGCGTTCGGAGCGCCTTCATTCACCGGACGCGGCAGGTTGATGTTTCTGCCTGCGAAATCCCTGTCGAATGTAATCCAGCCATTGGAACAAATACGAACAGCGCTATATTCCTCATCATACCATGGGAAATCCCATCCCAGGTTGATAACTCCGCTATTCCAATCATCATGAGCATTCAAACGCTGACCGTTCTGTGTAATGTCGACCCAATCATATTCGGGATCGCCGTATTCATCGCTGTCGATCCAGAAGTAGCCATAATCGTCCGGACTGCCGCGACGATCGCGGCGTGGACGACGAGCATCATCTTCTATCCTGTTCAGATAGTTGTTCCATTTCAACATATCCAGAGTGGTTGCCGTGCCGAGTTTAACTGCATCCTGAACGGTATAATTCGGAGCTTCAAACACACACGGGGTTACGCCTAAGTATAATGCTGTGATTCCTTGATGTTGTGATGTTGTGATGTTGTGATGTTGTGACTCCCCTTGGTGTAGTGGTGTACGACGCAATGTACGGTTTCCGCGGTGGTCTCGCTGTTCTTCAAGGTTTTCGCGGACAAGTTCATATTCTGTTGACCAGATAAGGTTGGAACCACCTTCATTGGACAGGGTGATGACATAATCTTCACTTTCCTGGGAAGACAATGTCAAGTCTATAGTTTCCGGGTCTACCGTCAACCGTGGCGGATCTACAGCGATACCGATTGCTTCGATGGAATAGTCCTCGTCCAGTAATGGATCGTTGGATGTAAAGGTAATAACCGCTGCAAATTCACCTTCTTCTTGAGGTGCGAGTGTTAATGTTACATCCTGACTGCCATCCGGTTCGACTGTAAATTCACCTTCAAAATCGGTATCAAAGTAACTTCCTTCAACGGCAATGTCGCTTACGATCAGATCAACGTTTCCAGTATTGCTGACAGTAAGGTTTATCTCTTCAGATTGATTGATGAAAACTTCACCAAAATCAGGCTCTTCCGGTGTCACAGCGATTATAGAACCCATTCCCGATCCGGCCATATTAATCCTGATTTCGTCTTCATCAGGATCGTTGGAAAGAATTGTCAGCCTGTCTCCTATGTCGCCAATAATCAACGGTTCAAACGTAATAGTTATTTGAGCTTCACCATTCGGTTCGATTCCGAATTCCCCATTAAAGTCTGTAAGGAAATTATCACCTCTTGTGAATATATCAGTGACCGTCAGTTCACCAGCTCCGTCATTACGAATAACCAGCGCCCTGTCTTCAGTTCCACCGATGTTTACTTCACCAAAGTCAATCGGTTCAACGGAAACGGTGATTTCCGGTACTTCAGCGACGTTCATCATTACATTTATAACTCGGTCGGCGTGTTCGGGATCGTTGGAAAGAACGTGTAGGTTAGCTTCGTAATCACCTGCTAAACAGCCATTTGTATGGAGGGTAATCGTCATTTCGATATCTTCGCCAAGACCGACCTCACCCTCCTGCGGCTGCCAGGTTACCCAGTTGCGTCCACCGATGGCTTCTTCAATGATTGACATATCCGTCTCCCAATCGAGGTTATAGCCACCGTCATTGCTGATTGAAACGGGATGTTCAGCTACCTGACCATAGAGCAATTCAGAGCTGACAGAACGCGGATCAATTGCAATCACCGGTGGGTTGATGCCATCACCACCGACTAAAACTTCATAGCCGTCCTGCCAATCCGGATCGTCGTTTTGAATCGTTATCGAACCCTCTAACATTATCTCATCTTCCGGTGCAAATGTAATCGTAACTTCGATGCTGCTATCCGGTTCAATAGACAATTCTTCTCCGAAATCAGTACTTAGATAATCACCTTCAACGGTAATATTCAAAATAACAAGCTCGTCCTCACCATCGCTGTAGATAGTCAGTGTAAGGTCTTCACTTTGTCCTACGAACACTACTCCGAAGTCAAGTTCATTGTCAGAAACGGTGATGTTGGAAATCGGATAACGACTTGTGCCGACGAGATCAACGGTGAAGGGATTTTCGTCCGGATCGTTGGAATTAATCGTCATTGTGCCGTTATACTCGCCTTCATCTTCCGGTGTGAAATTAACCGTTACATCCCGTTCATCACCAGGTTCCAGACCAAATCCATTCTCAAAGTCAGCACTGAAGAAGTCACCTTCGGTAACTATACTGTTAACCGACAAATCAACGTTACCGGCGTTGCGGATTGTTACCGTTAAATCGCGATCCTCACCAACAAGAATTTCTTCAAAATCAAGGGATTCAGGAGTAACAGCGATATCTATTAATTCCTCGATATGAAGAATAAGAGCTATTTCTGTATCCGATTCATCCGGATCGTTTGACAGGATATGCAGGTTTGCATGGTAGTCACCAGCTTGTATATTTCCTGATTGCAGGATGATCGTAAATTGTTCTTCACCATCAGGTTCAATAACGCCCTCATGCGGTGACCAGGCAGCCCATTGCCTCCACATTGACTGCGTACCGATACCGATAGCCAGCTCTTCGTGAACACGACCAGCTTCGTGGTATGCAATGCTTGCGCCAAGCTGTCCATTCGGGCTTTCGTAACCGATGTTTGATTCTGAACCGTTGACGCTCTGCTGAGTTCCGTATTGGTACTTAATTAGACCATCATCGTTAAATACAATCTGGAACGTGCTGCGCATACCGTTGTTGCGGTCGCGTGGCACGTCTATCCAGCTAACGACAGCCATATCTACTTCGTTCGTCCAGAAATACATTGCCCCCCCTGCGCCGGGATGCAGGTCATAGTTATTCACCAGGAATAGAGCGTTAGGCGCTCCTGCATTGGTAGGTCTGGGCAAACCGATGGTGTTGCCTCCGTAGCTGCGATCAAGTGTCACCCAGCCGTTTGAGCATGCGCGCAGAGCGCTGTATTCCTGGTCGTAGTATGGGAATTCCCAACCGAACTCGAGGACGCCACTGTTCCAATCATCACCGGGATTGAGGCGTGTGCCGTTTTCAGTAATATCAATCCAATTATACTCAATACCATCCGGCTCATCACTGTCGCGCCATTCATATCCGAATTCATCCGGATCACCGCGATCATCGCGGCGTGGGTTATTTGCTTCCCGCTCAACATAAGCGAGGTATTCTTCCCATTGTACTAATTCTGCGGGGGTTGCTGTGCCTATTTTGACTGCGAATTGGACGGCTTCGCTTAGCGCTGCTGTCAGCCACGGCGGGCTGACAGCATTGTCTGTCCCTACGACAGCATCGCGCGCAGGACCCACACTACGCAACTGCCGAGCCTGATCATTTACACCATGATCCCGAGGTTGTTCCTGAATGATCTCGATTTCCGTTTCCCATTCCAGATCCGCACCGCCATCATTAGAAATAACCAGTGCGTGTTCTACTTCCTCATCAAATCCAAGTGTAGACTCGACTGCATCACGGTTAACGCTTATATCCGGTGGGACAAGTCCGGTTCCTATTGCGGTAACTATATACTGATCCTGTTCCTGTTCGTAAAGCGAAACGATAGTGATTGTACCTTCGAGATCGCCTGCTCCTGAAGGTGCGAAAGTCGCAACCATATCGTGAGTGTTACCCGGTTCAATAACAAACTGCCCTTCGAAACTCGTGGTCAGGTCGTCATCATTGGTCAGAATGTTAGTAATAACCAAATCACCGTCACCGTCATTACCGATCAGGAATTCGTTATCCTTAGAGCCTCCAACGAACACTTCCTCAAAGTCGAGCGAAATTGGTCGGACATAAATATTGGGCATCCGTTCACGACTCCAGCCGATCAGTGAAACGGTTGTTTCCTGGTTGTCAGGATCGTTGGAAGTAATAGTCATAGTTCCGCGATAGACGTTGGACTCTTCCGGTGCAAACGTTACGGTAACTTCGTGCTCACCATCCGGTGTAACCACAAATTCCCCATCAAAACCAACGCTGAAGTATTGACCTTCCACCTCTATGTTAGACACCGTCAGATCGGTGTTGCCGGCATTGGTTATATTAAGTAGCATATCCTCACTATTATCAACCAGCACTTCGCCGAAGTTAAGCTCATCATCGGATACGACGATGTCGCGCAATTCGGTGATGGTCATTGTAATATCAACCACCACTTCCCCGTTGTCAGGATCGTTGGATGTTAATGTCAACTCAGCAGTGTAATCACCAGCAGGATAATCACTGGCGTTGAATGTTAAAATTACGTCGGTTGAGTCGTTTGGATTAACCTCACCTTCGGATGGCTCCCATGATAACCATCTGATTTCAACAATAGCATCATCAACAATATAATGGTTTGCATGTGCTTGAGGACCGAGCCAGAGGTTGTTTCCATCATGACCAATACCACTCCAAACATCATTTCCATTATCAAATGCCCAGTCCTGAACTCGCTCAGCCTGCCAATTATCGGTGTCAATTGAGAGATTCCAGATATGGTTAGATGTGTTGACCCATAGCTGTTGATCCGGATGGTCATCCACCCAGCAGCAACTGCGGCTGTTTGCAGGAATCCCGTCAATACTTATATCAACTCGACCGAGTTGCTGTCCATTCTCATCACAAACGAATAGATCATAACCATCATTATCACCAATTATCATCAACCATTCATTCTCCTGACTTGTTGTTAAAGCAGTCGGGCGAGTAGGCACATTTATCGAGCCCAGTGATTGACCGTTTGCGTCATATTTATATACTGCATTATTTGACCAGATAATCGTATATAAAATTCCGTTTAGCCATCCTGCACCCATCACTCTGCCGGGTGCCCATCCTAATTCTGTAGTAATTTCACTGTAATCATCATTGAAGGAAACGGCATCAATGCGTTGTGATGAATAACTGCCAAGGTACATAAATTCATTTTCAGGATTATAAGCAATTCCTGATTTGTATTGACTCTGAGCATGGTTTGCTACGGTGAACTGAGTAATAACATCACCCAGATTATCGCGTCGAGGACCAATAGCATTCCGTACACTTCGCAGACTGCGCACCGAACTTCTGTCACGACCAGGCTCACCGGTTATCTCAATATCTAAATCCCAGTTCAGCAGCGCACCACCCTCGTTCACAATAACGACCGTGTGGTCTTCAGTATCACCATAGCCAAGTTCCACTGTTACCTCCATCGGACGCACTTCTATGCTCGGTGGAACCAGCGCCAAGCCGTGAAGCTCAATTGTTAATTCAGGATGAATCTCGGAATTGCTGAAGAAAGTGAGAACGGCATTGTAATCATCCGGTTCCTGAGCTTCAAATGTCAAGGTTATTTCTAATTCGTCGTCCGGTTCCAGACCGTCAATTGATCCGGGATCGGCGCTGAAAACATTGTTGTTAGCTGAAATTTCATTGGCGTTAAGTGGCAGGACGCCGGTATTAACAACGGTTACAGTAAGTTCATAAGGTCTACCTGTGAACAGTTGATCACTGAATGCTGCGTCTGCATTCCAATCAAGAACGTCAGGATATCCGAGTTCCTCATCCCATGAAATTACTATATCCGAACTGGCTGTCATTTCCATAGAGATAGGAATCTCAAGCGTCAGAATATCAGAATGATCGGGGGTGATGTAAAGAATGGCTTCATAAGTTCCTTCTTCAAGCCCGGTAGCATCAAGTGTAATCGTTATATCGAGATTCTCATCACCGGCAAGCGAACCTTCGGTTGGCTCGTAGGAAAGCCATCCAAATTGCCCTTCCTGAAATGCCTCTATTACTTGATCGCCGGTTAATTCTACACTATTCCAGATTCTGCATTTATGTATCCAACCTTTCCATAGACTTAATCTGTTTCTTTCCGCACCAAAAAATATATGAGACGCTGACCCATGATCATTATGACTGTGTGAACCAACGTTTTCGCCATTGATGTACATTGTCATATTGGAGCTTGTTTTTGTAACGCATATATGGTGCCATCCTCCATCACTGACTGTAGAACTAACAGTAATATTATTATTATCATCATTGCCATGTCTGTAATCAAGATTACCTGAACTTGGAGTATAACCTAATTGAGGTAAACCCCACGAAACACTACGTTCATATAGAAGAAATTGACGATCTTGTTCTAAGTCGTTCCAGCCATCCCACCTAACCCACATATCAAAGCTGTCTGTTCCTCCCGCAATTAGTGTGCCCTGACGATACAAGAAACAACCATTACCTCCAGGAGTACCGTAATTTCCGGAAATCGCACCTGTACCATAACCATTCCAATAGGCACAGGTAATTCCATTTAAAGTATCTGAAACTACGGGTTGGGAATTGTTGTTCTGTGATAAATGAGATTCTCCTAGATTGTCTTCGAGTACATTATTTGAAGAGAAGTATTCATGATCCGGTTCAGATAGATCGCGGCGGGGACCGGGCGCTGCATTTGCTCTTCGCAAGGAACGAGAACTGTTATCACGCTCAGGCTCAACAGTAATTTCATGAGTAATCTCAAAGTCACGCGTATCATTGCCTTCATTATGGATGTTAACGGCAATCTCCATTATCTGTCCTGTAAACAGTTCCTCATCAATCGCGTTCGGATCGGCGACAAGGTTATGATAGTAATAAGCATGAACATACAGTGGGATTTCAATCTCACCTTCATCAGGATCATCAGATGTGATAGTAAGCGTATTTTCGTATTCACCGCCATCATCAGCATCCACTTCAAATGTAACCGTTACTTCCTGTGAGGCTCTCGGTTCAAGGGAAAATTCAACCGGATCAATTGAGTATGCTTCATGATCCACAGTTATATCGCTGACATTCAAATCAGCCTCACCTCCACTGCTATTTTCAACAACGAAAGTAACATCAAAAGCCTCACCGGTGATGATGTTCTCATGGATAGCATTCCAGTTTATCTCGTCAGGATAACCCGCTTCTTCGTCCCAACTGACATCAATATCCTGAGCAACGCCTAATACTCTCAGCAGGACAGAAACCGCAATATCACCTTCTCCTTCGCTGGGATCATTGCTGAGGAAATGTATGATCGCTTCATACTCACCATCTTCCATCTCACCGGCGTCAAGGCGAACGGTAAATCCTAATGTATTATCCGGTTCAATTTCGTATTCTCCGCCCATCCGTTCCCATTCACATGGATCTTCCTGTTCATCAAGGTCGTCTTCCCACAGGGTCAACCAACGAAGTTCTTCAACACCATCGTCGTAAATACGGATATCAGAGGCTGTGTAACCGCTCGCCCAGATATACTGACCATCATGAGCAACCGAGCAGTATTGTTGTCCGTTGCCACCAATACCGAAGCTCTGAACCGTTCCCGTACATGTCCACTCATCGGTGTCAACAGATATCTGGTAAGCGTTATTCCGGTTGCCGTCGGTCATCCAAAGTGGACCATCAGGATGTGCCGGAACCCAATCAAGACCATAGCAGTTGGAGTTGTCGTGATACTGCATGTGGTTGGTTATTGTACCGATCTCATCACCGAAACTGTTTTGATCGTTTATATCGTAAACATGAATAGTGTAAGGGGAAGCGCTCTGCATTACGAATAATAACTGTTCTTCAACATCAGCAGCGATACCATAGACAGAAAATGGGAACTGAATGGATCCGATATTTTGACCATTTGCATCATATCGGTTCAATGTAGCGTTAGACCATGTACCAATAAACAGGAGACCGTTTACCCAGCAGCCGTCCATACAGCCACCGAAGTTGATTCGTATTGATTCCTCGAAGTTCTCGTAATTAGCATCATGGGTATAAGCAGCGATTATCTGCGTGATATAGTTAGTAACCCACATCCGCTCGTTATCCCAGTCCCAACCGATACAAGAACTATACTGGTTGGCGCCATTAATACCATTAAACTGGGCGATCAGGTCACCCGCATCATCGCGATTAGGAGATGCAGCGTTATTTATACTCCGTAATTTGCGAGTGTTAGCATCACGACCTCCATCACCCTCAACAAATTCCAATTCCGCTTCAAACCGCAAGGTCTGCTCGCCGTCGTTGCCTACGGTGATGAGATGATTGGATGTGTTGAGTGTTAACATACCATCTTCTATCTCCCGCGGACTAACCGTTATATTTGGTGGAGCGGTCGGATTAGCGTGGATGGGAATCGATATTTCTTCCTCATTGGGATCATTTGAGAAAAAGACCATAAACAGTTCGTTTTCATCCTGCGGGAATTCACCTGCTTCGTCGGAAAAGAAGGTCAGGGTTACTTCACGCGAATCACCCGGTTCAAGCTCGAACTCCTCTTCCACATCAGAAGTGAAATGATGGTTATCTCCTTCTTCTGAGGATGATATATCAGTGACTCGTAAAACAACAGTTCCCTCATTAGACACCGTAACAGTAATATCATACTCTACCTCGATATAGAAGTCCGGATCGAAGTATTGATTCCAGTCAATAATGCTCGCTTCGTCACTGTGGCCTTCTTCTCCTAAACCGGTTTCCCATTCGATTACCAGATCAGGGGCGTTGGTTACATTTATAGTGACAGGAACGATTACTTGACGATTAGCCGGGTCGTTGGAGCTTATTATCAATTCACTTGAATACTCACCTTCTTCGAGTCCGCGGGCGTCAAGTGTAACGGTAACGACCAGGTGACCGTCAGCATCTACGGTGCCTTCAGCAGGTTCGTAGGTGATCCAGTCCGAGCTGCCCATCTGGCATAAGTATAACAGGATTTCTGAGGCAATGGAGCCCCATTGACCACCGTCACGAGCATAATTAAACCAGCAGTGACCGGTCGGGTGACTGACGGTCAGAACAGTACCTTTGCCGAAGCCATAAGCGACAGCGCCAGGTACATTTTGACCCTGCTTAGTGGCAATAACCTGATACCATTCAAGAATGCCGTCCTCAACCTTGTCAATGAATTGGTTTTCGAGGTAACCGGCATGCAGCCATGAGGCGCCTTCGATGATCTCGCCATCCTCCCAGTAGTTCGGTTCGGATCTGTGACAGATCTCGGCAAAAAGGCTGTAGTTCTCATCCTGTGGGTCAGGGCTGACAATCAATGTGCCGTTTGAAGATGATCCGCTTGAATTGTTGACAATGTCGCCGGGACCATGCATGGGGCTGTTGACGTCAGCAGTTTCATAGTAACATGCGCCACCGCTCGCAACATACTCTTCCAGCCGCTCAAAGTTGTTCTGGTAATTCTGGCTGTCCATTGAACTGCGAGCAGCTATTACGATGACGTCATACTCGCTGAAGTCAACTTCATCCCAGTCAGCGGCTTGACGGTAGGAATGATAGTTATCGTTATTCAATAGCGGATCCTGACGCATACCATCGTCCACCCAGCCCCAATGGCTGCTGGTCTGGAAGGCGGCAAACAACAGTCCGTCGAGTTCGTTATCTTCGAGTGGGTCGCGACGCGGGTCTTCATCGCTACGTGTGCTACGGAGTGTGCGAGAGGTATTATCACGCTCATCATTTTCATCTGTTTCCTCTAACACCACATTAAACCTTAGCGGTGACTGACCCTGATTATTTATCGTTATCTCATGATGCGTCACTTGTCCGGTAGTCATATCATCTTGAATTGCTTCAGGATCAACGGTAATTATCGGCGGACTAGCTGCATCAGCATGTACCGGTATATGATATTCCTGATCATCTTCATCGAAATCGTTGCAGAAGATTATCATATCAAAGTTATAATCATCCGGTGCATCAGCAGGAGCGTTGAAGATGAAACTAACTTCTGCTTCATTATCAGGAGCAATCTCCAATTCGGATGGGTCAGCGGTGAACACAGGATCACCTTCTTCATTGGAAGCAATGTCATTGATAACCAGCACAGCATCACCAACGTTACTAATGGTAACAGGAATGGTATACGGACCACCGGCGTACAGATCGGGATTGAATTCTGTATTAAAGTTCACTCTCGGTGTATCTTCGTCAAATCCCGGTAACCAGGCAGCTTCAATATGCGCTTGCCCGACGGTGTTCATAACGATGTTGACAGTAAAGCCTTCTTCCTGAAGCTGCGGATCATTTGTCCAGAATATCAGGTTGGCTTCGTAGGCTCCCTCTATGAGACCTTCAGTATTTAGAGTAACGGTAAAATCTATCTCTTGGTTGGGTTCAAGTGTACCCTCAGTAGGCTCAAATACCAGCCAGTTAAGTTCTTCGACACCGTCGTCATGGCAGTACATTATGCGGTTACTCCAGTGTCCGTGCCACAGGTTCTGACCGTCGTGGCAAGGTTCGGTGTGAGGCTGATCAGTATTCCAGGCAAAGTTCTGAACTGCTTCTACGTTCCATTCATCATCTACATATATCTGGTATGCACGTCCTCTTGTATTACACCAGAGTTGCCCGTCGGGATGTTCTGACACCCAGTCGATACCCCAGACATCAGCGTTGTTACACGCCTGGCGGTAAGTGAAGGAGGTCACCTCACTATGATTCTCGATGGAAATAACATGGATTCGCGCACCAGAATGCATAAAGACATAATCTTCCTCGTCTGAACCCATACCGCCAATCGAGCTGAACTGCATATTAAACTGTTCGATTCTCTCCCAATTGCGGTCATAAGTATATATAGTTGCTCCGGACCAGGAGCTGACCCAGAATATCTCACCATCAAAGGTCATCGAAAGTGGATTATTGTTCACCGCAATAGGACCCTCGACATCACCATTCTCGGGATTTAAGGAGACTACGTTATTAGAACCATAAGAGCTGACCCACAACAATTCACCGTCCCATGCCGTACCACCGACATTGTTGATCGGAATATCGAACTGAGCGATTAGATCCCCTGCATCATCGCGACTCGGAGCCATTGCGCCATTTGCGCTTCGCAGTGTACGCACACTCTGATCACGTTCAGGTTCTTGTACGATTATACTTTCAATCTCAAAGTTCAGGTCCGAACCACCGGCATTCCTGACCGTCAACACATGCTCTTCACTATTTGGGATAGCAATTTCAGTTTCAATTGCATTCGGTTCAACCACTAACTCCGGTCCTTCTACCACAAGGGCGTGCACGGGGATAGATAGCTCCTCTTCAATGGGATCATTGGAATGGAAAACCATAAACAGTTCTTCCTCACCCTGTGGGAATTCACCTGGTTCTTCGGAATTGAAAGTCAAGATTACTTCACGTGAATCATCTGGTTCAAGCTCAAATGCTTCAGCAATATTGGAAGTGAAACGCGGATTGTCACCTTCCTCTGAAGAAGACACTGCGCTAACTTCAAGATTTACCACACCTTCGTTTGATACTGTAACAGGAATCTCATAGTCGTAGCCGGTGAAGAAACCCGGATCGTGGTACAAGTTCCAGTCGAGGATGCTCGCTTCATCGTTATGACCACCTTCACCGAGCCCCATCTCCCATTCCAGAACTATATCAGGAGCGCCTGTAACGCTCATAGCAACATCAACGACCACTTCCGGCGTATTCGGGTCGTTTGAGTTGATATGCACTTCGGCAGCATAGTTGCCTTCTTCCAATCCAAAGGCATAAAGGAGCAGATCGAGCACAACTGCTTCACCGTCCGGTTCGACTGTTCCACCTTCAGGATCGATGTACACCCAGCCGCCCCAGGCGCGTTCGGGTCCGAAACCAATGGCGCTGCCGTTACCGTAACTTCCGATGTACCAGCCGTGCTCTCCGTCACCAAGATTGATGCCGCAGTTACGACTGCCGCAGCCCTCACCGTACTGTAAAACACCGAATCCATTAGCATAAAGTTTAAGCTGGTAGTTCTCACTGCGACTGCTGTACCACGACATAACAGCTTGATCTTCATTATTCGTCCAGAACCAGATATCCGTTGGATTGTAATCCGCCTGTCGGAGACAAATCATAGAATGATAGATAGCGCCTGGATTTGCAGCCCTTGGGAAAGTAGTACATGCCATGTTATATGAAGTACCTGCATAAGTGAACGATATATAACCATCAGTATCAATATAGACCTGACTGTATTCCTGGTCCCAGAACGGGAAAGTCCAACCAATATCCACGGCACCGGTGTTTGCATCATCACTCAGATTCCATTCGCGGACGCCTTCCCAATCCCGGATGTCAAGCCACTCGTATTCCGGACCGTCGTCTTCAGCATTATCGCGCCATTCGTAACCCATATCGTCGGGATCAACTCGTTGGTCACGGCGGGGGGAATGTTGGGCTTTAGGCTTTGGGCTTTGGGCATTAAGATTAAGGGCTTTCAATCCACTAATTTCACTTCTGGCTGTCAACCCGCCGCGGTTGACAGCATTGCCTGCATTATCTCTGTCCACTGCCAACCACGGCGGGTTGACAGCCGGATTGACAGTGCGATGGGCAGCGCTACGTAAAGTTCGACTACGCGCATCGCGCTGACCCTCCTGCAAACCATTGTCCACTATTTCCACAGTGAAGCGGAGTTGTGAAGGTCCCTCATTATCAACAGTTATATCGTGGTGAGCTTCCTGACCTGTATACAAGTCGTCTTGAACACCTTCAGGCGAGATAGAAATTACTGGCGGATTGCTCGCTCTGGCATGAACCGGAATGTGATATTCCTGGTCTTCTTCGTTAAAATCATTGCTGGATATTATTATATCGGCGCTGTAATCATCCGGCTCGTTTTCCGGACTTACGAAGATGAAATCAACCTCTGTTTCATTACCGGGGGAAATATTGAACTCTGTTGGATCGACAGTAAACAGCGGATCGCCTTCTTCATTAGAAGCAATATTGCTGATTTCGAGAACGGCATCACCGATGTTCATAATTGTAACCGGAACAAGGTATTCCAATCCGGTAAACAGGTCAGGATTATATTCGACGTTGAAGTCAACTCGCGATTCCTCCTGATCGAAACCGGGTTCCCAGGCTGCATCGATATGTGCCTGTCCAACAGTATTCACTACAAAGTTAACGCTGAAACCTTCTTCCTGGTAATCCGGATCATTTGACCAGAATATCAGGTTGGCTTCGTATTTACCTTCAATCAAACCTGTGGTGTTAAGGTAAACGGTGACTATCATTTCATCGTCAGCTTCGATGATTCCTTCCTCAGGAACGTACATCAACCAGCGCATTTCAGTGACACCGTCGTCGTAAGCATATAGCGTCGAGTTAGCATGACACGACACGTAAAGGTTTTCACCATCATGTGCGATCACTGCATACTCGTTGTTACTCGTCGTCGCGAAGTTGACGACCTCTTGATCTTCGACGAACTCCCAATTGTCTACGTCAATATCGATCTGCCAGGCGCGGTCGCGGGTGTTGACCCACAGCTCGCCCTCCGGGTGCAGCGCAACATATTCAATCGAACGGAAGAGCTGGTTATTCACAAAGGGAGCGACGTTACCGATTAAAGCGATCTGCTGCCCTTCGAGGTCGAAGACTCTCAGGTTGAATGGAGCGCCCGAACCCTCGCAAGCGAAAATTAATCCTTCTTCCTGGTCGGTGGCGATACCGTTGATGCCCCGGTGTCCCTGCAACGCCAGTTGACCAATGTTGTTACCCTCTATATCATAGCGGTTCAACGTGGGCACCCATAAATACATTATATAGATAACTCCGTCGTAGTATGCCAGATCCATCGGGTTGAGTCCGGTGTTGAATCGTACCATTTCCTCACCATTCGTGGGATCTATGGCAGCCATCAGGTACGGAGCATTGTACTGCTGGAACCAGAACCACTCGTCGTCCGGATCATAGCAGCCGTTCTTGTATTGATTGGCGGGAACCGGATGGTTGAAGTCAAGGTCTTCGAGTCTGTCACCGGCATTGTCACGGCGAGGATTTGCTACCTGTCCTACGTTCCTCAGTGTGCGCGAGGTATTATCACGTTCCTCATCACCCGGCTCTGCAATGATCTCGTGTTCAATATTTAAAACCAGATCAGCGCCGCCTGAATTAGTAACAGTTAATGTATACTCCTCAGTATTAGGAATTGCGATAGTCGTCTCAACAGTATCCGGTTCAATCCCAAAAGCAGGTGGTGTATTTGCATCTGCATGTACCGGTATATGAAGTTCCCGATCCTCTTCATCAGAGTCATTGGAAGAGATTATCATCTCTGCATTATAGTCGTCTGGAGAGTCCGCCGGACACTCAAAGATGAACTGAACAACCTCTTCCTCACCGGGAGCAACCGTCAATTCCGCTGGATCAGCAGTAAACATCGGGTTTGCCTCTTCATCGGATTCAATGCCGGATATTCTAAGGAGCGCATTGCCAGTGTTCTCTATTGTAACCGGTATCTGGTATGCAATGCCTGTAAAAAAGTTGGGATAAAACTCAGTGTTGAAGTTTACTCGTGGAGTGTCCTCATCAAAACCGGGTTCCCAGGATACGTCAATATGCGCATCGCCGACCAATGACATAGTTACACTTACAACCGCATCATTATTATCCGGATCGTTCGACAGAATATGCAGGTCTGCCTCATAGACGCCTTCGTTGAACCCTTCGGTGATTAACGTAACCGTCAAGACTTCTTCACCATCAGGATCTAACGAACCTTCTTCCGGTTCAACTGTAATCCATGGGGGTGTCAAGGCGGACGTCGGTCCGAAAGCGATGGCCCGACCCTGGGTGATGTAGTTCTGGTCATTCTGCGAAATATTCCAGCCGTGCTGCCCATCACCGTAGTTTATACCTACCCCGACACTCCTGCCGTTAGCGTTCTGGCCGTACTGCATAACACCCATACCGTTGTCGTAAAGGATGAGCTGGAACTGGTGCGTATGGTTGCCTGCCCACCACATAATCGCCTGATCATTCTCATTGGTCCAGAACCAAAGCTCCGTACCAGCAGTATGATCAGTGTTGTAAATCGAAACGGTGTTCGCACCACGCGAGCCATCGCCAGCGGCATAGGGGAAACCATTTGAATTTACACCAATATCCCGACCGCCATAAGTAAATGACATCCAGCCGTCGCTATCACAGTAGACGCGATTGAACTCACGTTCCCAGAACGGGAAATTCCAGCCCATTTCAATAGCGCCGGTATTTGCGTCGTCACTCAAGCTCCACTCACGAACACCCTCGTAATCATTCCTGTCCAGCCACTCGTATACGGGACCGTCGTCTTCAGCATTATCGCGCCATTCGTAATCCATATCATCGGGATCGCTGCGGAGGTCGCGTTGGGGACCGGGTTGGGCTATGGGTGTGTAGGTTTCGGGATTTTGGATTTTGAATTTTGAATTTTGAATTTGACCTTCTCCGGCTGTCAAGCCACCGCGCTTGACAGCATTCCCCCCAGCATGCCGTAGCGTCCTGCTCTGCCTGTCCCGCTGCCCCCCGTCTCCATCAGCGGTTATCTCAATTTCGACGGTGAAATCGAGCTGTGAACCTCCTTCGTTTCGGATGGTTAAGGTGTGCTCTTCGCTATCCGGGATGTTAAGTTCGGTTTCGATTGTGTTTGGTGCAACAGCAATAATTGGGGGACTTAAAGGGAAGTAATGCGCACCCATATCCGCTCTTGAGCCGTCCGGATCATTAGGGGATTCAGGATCGCCAGCGTTGATGCAGGGACTGTCTTCTGTCAGGTGGTAATCACCGTTATCAGGGTCGACAAAGAGAGGATCTTCGTTGATATTGCCATCGTTCCAGTTAACCACTCCATTATCGTTGTCGATAACACCTTCCTCACCACCAGCAACATCTGAATAGGAAACAGAGATAGAATTTGGATCGAGTTCAGCCCAGAAGAATATCTCGCTATTACCGTTTTCCCAAAAGATCGTGTTGACTGTGGTAATACTCGCACCATTAATACAGTAAACCGCTCCACCATTATTAGCAGAGTTGCCGCTGGCTGTGACATTGATCAGCGTTGTTTCATCATTCAATACAAACTGGAAGGCTCCACCATAGCTCTCTGCGGTGTTATCAAAGAGGCTGACGTTGCGAATGGTAACTCCTGATCTGTAGCACCTTATGCCGGCTCCCCAGGTTGCTGTATTCCCGTTAACGATTAAGTGAGATAGCAGTTGATCTTCGTTGTCCTGGATGTAGATTCCGCCACCAAAAGTAGCGGTATTTTCTGTTAAAATCAGATGTTCAAGTGTTGGATTGGAGTTTCCCAAGCACTGAATACCGCCTCCAAATGTCTGATCCTCGTAAGGATTTCCCGAGCCGTTTCGTATTGTAAAGCCTGTCAGGATAGCATCCGTGCTTTCACTATTTCGGAATAAAACCACAGAGCCGTTCTCGTTACCGTCAATTATTGTCTGGTTAATGTAGTTCTCGTCACCGGTGGTCAGATAGAGACTTCCGACGGTTATGATCCTACCCTGGTAGTTGATATTTTCGACGTATTCACCAGGATCCACTAAGACAGTGTCACCCTCCCAGGCGGCATAGATTGCCTCCTGGATGGTGTTGTGATCGTCAGGGACCGTGCGGACATTGTATTCGGGCGGTAGTGTGTTCATTATCAAATCGATGCTGATCAAACGGTTTTCAGGATCGTTCGACCTGATCAACACCTCACCCGTGAACTCGGCGTTTTCTTCGAGCCCGTATGGGGAAATCCACAGAGAGAAATCAACCTCGTTTCCGGGTGCAATGCTGCCGCGGTTCCCATTCTTCCAGAGCCAGAGGATTCCTTCGTCAATGCCGTCGTCGATGAGATAAAACTGCGCTTCCGTTGTTCCGTGCCATAAGTTTTCTCCATCGTGGGAAATGCCGATGCCTTCGGACTCACCGTTGCGCATATCGATTGCACTGACCACTTCGACCTGCCAATCCTCATCAACACTTAACTGCAGCGCGCCGTTGTCGACCATTCCCCACAGGTGTCCGCTGTCATGTTCGGCAACCCATACCAGCCCCCCGATTACCTCGTTGTCGGTGGCGTCCAGATAGTCGATTTCACCCACCTCATTGCGGTTCTCCACCGAATAAACGGCAATGCGGTATTCGTTATCATCCCAAACGGATATGAGCATATTCTCCCCTCCATCCCAGGTAATTCCCACTGGTCGAGTGATAGGGATTTCGAACTCATCGATGATTTCGCCTTCAGTATTCATCACCAGCATATTGCCTAAGCTCCACTGCATCACCCAGAGGTTCTGACCGTCGAACGCTACGCGGGCGGCGGACGGCGCCTCGTAATCATGTTCGACCTCTCCATTGGCGGGATTGACAGCGACGAGGCGAGCCCCTGCGCCGTCTTCCCATTCGTCATATACAACAGCCCAAATTGATTCGCCGTCCCATGTCATTCCTACGGCTGTCTGATAGGGCATCTCGAACTGATAGAGCGCATCCCCCGCATCATCCCTTCCGGGAAACGAGCCCGATCCCTCAGGTATAAAGGCATCCGGACCGCCTGACTTCGCTTCGGGCGCAGGTCGTTGAATCTTCTGTAGAAACCGGTTTATCCCCGCCTTTCGTCCCTGAATCGTCCCTGTCAGCAAGAGTTCGGCATCGGATAATACATAAGCGTCCCTTGCTCGCTCATTTAGAGCGACAGCGAAACTCTGCCCTGATTCATCATCAGCTTCAACGGTATTAAAATAGCTATAGGGTGGGCGCAACACTGTTGAAGCAGCGTCCCGAGCCGCGACGCGACGGTCGCCTGACGGTATACTGCTTACCCAGTACGCGAGATCCCTCCCGCCTTCAGCAGCCTCATTGCGGATGGTCAGGATCTCTTGCTGCCAGTACTGATTGACGTTGAGTTCAACGTATATCGCCTCACCGTCGGTGGGATCAGTTACTATCACAATTGAAGGAAGCGCTTGACCAATAAGCTCAACAACAAGTACTTCATTATCAGGATCGTTGGAAGTTATGGTAATCGTTCCATCAAACTCTCCTGACTCTTCCGGTGCAAACGTGACGGTCAGTTGATGCTCTCCATCCGGTTCGATGGTAAATTCACCGTCGAAGTTTGTGCTGAAATAGTCGCCTGCAACGGAAATATCAGATATAGTAAGATTGGCGTTGCCTTCATTTCTAATGGTGATTATTAAATCTTCGCTTTGACCAACCCACACATCACCGAAATCCAATTCTTCCGGTGTTACTGTAATAGTTGGGTCATCGCGTAAGAAACGGTAAATACCAAAATTAGTGTTATCTGCAACATAGATTAAATCATTATTGAGGTAAATATCTTCAGCATTACCTGGTGTATCATAGTATCCTATTTCCTCGGGATGTTGTGGATCGGAGATGTCAATAATGCGTAAGCCTAATCTATAGTCAGCCACATAAGCAAAGTCACCATTGATGGCAACATCATAAGCATACCCCTGTGTATCATAGTGTCCTGCTTCCTCGGGATGCTGTGGATTAGAAACGTCTATTATGCGTAAGGATCCATTGTCAGCCACATAAGCAAAGTCGCCATTGATTGCAACATTAATAGCCAAACCTGGCGTTTCAAAGTATCCAGCCTCTTCTGGATGTTGGGGATCAGATACATCAATTATGCGTAATCCTTCAAAATAGTCAGCGATATAAGCAAAGTTGCCGTTAACTGCAACACCAAAAGCAGACCCAGGCGTATCATAATATCCTACCTCCTCAGGATTCTGTGGATTAGATACGTTTATTATGCGTAAGCCGCTTTCATAGTCAGCAACATAAGCAAAGTTACCGACGATAGCGACGTCTTTTGCGGATCCTGGCGTATCACAGAATGCAACTTCCTCGGGATTCTGTTGGTCTGATACATCTATAATGCATAAACCGCGGTAATTGTGAGCTACATAAGCAAAGTTACCGGTAACCGTAACGTCTTCAGCAATACCACGCGTATCAATGTGTCCTACCTCATCAGGAAGCTGCGGATCAGAGATATCAATTATTCGTAAACCGCTTAGAACGTTAGCCACAAAAGCAAAGTTATTGTTTACAACAACTCCTCTAGCATTTCTTGGCGTTTCATAGTATCCTATTTCCTCAGGATGCTGCGAATTGGAAACATCTATTACTCGTAAGCCGCTTTCATAATCAGCAACATATGCAATGTCGCTGTTGATTACGACGCTATACGCCCATCCAGGTGTATTATAGTATCCCGCTTCCTCGGGATTCCGCGGATTAGAGATATCTATTATGCGTAAACCGCTAAGAACATCAGCCACATATGCAAAATCACCATTGACGACAACATGTCTTGCACCATAGGGTGTATCATAGTACCCTACCTCATTAGGATTCTGCGGATTAGAGACATCTATTATACGTAAGCCGCCTTCTTGATAATCAGCAACATAAGCAAAATCACCGTTTACCGCAACGCCAAAAGCCCTCCCAGGTGTATCATAATATCCAACCTCCTCAGGATTATTAGAATCAGATATGTCTATTATGCGTAAGCCGCTTCTATAATCAGCAACATAAGCAAAGTCACCGTCTATTGTGACGTCTTTTGCGGATCCCGGTGTATCACAGAAAGCAACTTCCTCGGGATGCTGCGGGTCAGTGATATCTATGATGCATAAACCACGGTAAGAGTAAGCCACGTAAGCAAAGTCACCATTAATGGTAACATCTTCAGCCAAACCATGCGAATTATAGTATCCTATCTCCTCTGGATTCTGTGGGTCTGATATATCAATTATGCGCAATCCTTCCCAATAGTCAGCAATATAAGCAAAGTTACCTCTGACTGCAATACCATGGGCTTCTCCAGGATTATCATCCCAATAGCCAACAACATACGGGTTTTCCGGATCCGAAATATCCACAATCTGTAGACCAGAAACTCCAGCAGCAACGTAAGCATAATCACTCTGAATGGCGACATCATAAGCTCGTTCCCATTGGTTATAAATTCTCCCTACCTGTTCAACGTTTTCACCCAATTGCCTAATTGGTTCATCATCTTCTTCTTCCTCCTGGGCTGGTTCAATATGCAACTTCCCATACCCAAAAACATTATCCTGCCCCTCATCCCCCACGTCAACCGCATTATTCTGCAGATAATCGCGCAGATCCGCATTCGTTCTATCCAGATCTTCGCAGAGCGCCAGTACGGCAGCCCCAGCGGTATGCGGGCAGGCGGCGGATGTGCCGAAGAACGGGCTATCCTCGCCGTAAGCAAAGGTTGTCACAGCGTCCGGCGCGGCGATCTCCGGTTTTGTCCTGCCGTCGTACGTCGGTCCGAGTGAACTGAAATCCTCTATCGGAACGTCCTCATCGTTCCAGTTTTCCCAGTTTATTGCGCCTACTGCAAAGTTATCCTCAGCCAGCGCCGGAACGGTTATGGAACCGGCAGGGGTGTTGTATGCAAGATCAATATCGGTTGTCAGTGTGAAGTCCATACCATTATCAGCATCCGCAGCCAGAACACATACGCCATAATAACCTTGAGTCTGGGTGACAAAGTTGACTCTCTCCACCGGCGGATCATTCCCATCCTGCACGTTATTTGCTTCGGCAACAAGGCTCCATTGATTCCCATCCCACATTACCATTTCAAGGTCGAAGTCCTGATTCGTTTCTGCAAAATCGTCCCACACAAGAGCTACTGATAAGTTCGTGTTAGCATTAAACACCCAAACATGTTGAGCATCCGGTCCGAAATGATTGACGATTATACCATCAGCAAAGCGGTGGTAATTATCCTCGTTGTCGGCGTCGTCAAAATCAGCGCGATAGTGGCTATGTTGGTAGTTACCGGAAGACGTGATGAAAAAGACTCCAGCATCAAAAGCATCATTCACAATCCCCGACATCGGATCTTGACCTCTATAGTAGTCGTCGTCGGGAATCCACCAGGCGAGCGACATACTGATAATATCTATATCATTTTCGAGCGCCCAGCCCACCGCATTCTCAAAGTGCGCCGAGTTCCAGATCTTGACGAGTGAAAAATCCGCATCGGGAGCCAGGTCGAAGACGATCTCCGCGCAGGCTGTGCCGTGAACGTTGCCGGCGTTGAAATCCTCACCGGTGTAGTTCTGCGCTGTAAAGTCGGGCAGTTCACCATCGTTTCTGGCTTCAGTAGACTGTGCAAAGCCCATATCGAAGATAGCGACCTTGACGCCGCCACCTGCAATGTCACTATCGTGGTACGCTCCGGCGCCTATTAATTCGACACCCTCACTGACAATGTCCGCAACCGCTCTGTAAGGACGATGGACTTTCGATACAATGTCCAAGTCTTTCGCAAACTCAGCCAGACGATCTAAAGGCGCCCAGACGGTTATGAAATGCTTGGAGCGAGAATCAACCGTAACGCCGAAGCTTCTCAACTGCTTCGAGCTGATCTCACTCGCAAGATTACCGGCTCGAAGGTTCAGTTCCACCAGGACTTTGCCGTCTTTGAGGGTAATATCGTGCCGTCGAACGTATTCCTGAATGGCTTTGCTGTCCTTCTTATCGTACACGTCCAGCATATCGGACAGCGCCGATTCTAATTTATCGTAAGTAGGTTTCTCGGAAGCTGGATCAGTATCACTTATCTGCCTTGCCGCTGGATCAAGCGGGACAACGGGCAGATTGTCAGCCGGAGCCGCCACTGTGATACCCATAGGCATCACGATGAGGAGCGACAGCAGTCCGTAAAGACAACGGAGAGAACTTCGTTTGTGACTTTTCATTTTTTACTCTTAAAACTGGTATTTGAGGAAACGCCTCAACGGAGTGCACAAGCTTGCTTGTGCCGATTTTATCGTATATTACCGCTAAAGCAGGCACAAGCAAGCTTGTGCACTCCGTTGAGAGCCAGGAAATAGAAAGACCTTTAATCTCGGAGGATGTATTGAGAAAGCGGTTAGTCTTTCAAAGTAAAATCTCTTAACAGTTTATTATTAAGAGACATATAACTCGATAGAGCATAATTTTAATATCTTATATTATATATGATTCTGTTGATTAAGTCAACAATTTCAGAATTACCCTCCCATTTTGTCATTCCCGCGAAGGCGGGAATCCAGAGTTTTCAAGTATTTAACAAACACCATCTGGATTCCCGCCTTCGCGGGAAT
>JAVCDD010000036.1 GCA_030765125.1 Candidatus Hatepunaea meridiana | reverse complement strand
CGTTTTCCGGCGGCACGTTTTCTCAAGGATTTTTCTTACTTGCAGATCCTGAAGGAAACGTTATTGACAGCCTGTTAGAAAATGGTTTAGGTTGGGCAGAATTTGAAAAGATGTTGTTAACTCAGGACGGCAGCCTTTATATTTCGGGAGCCACAAGAGAAAGTATGGATGACAGCCTCTTTTATATCTGGCTTGTAAGAGTTTCTTATCCGAACAGCATACAAGAACCGGATATCTCCTATCCTCGCGATTTTCGGATACTTTCCGCTTATCCTAATCCTTTCAACTCGATGACAACCATCTCCTACCAACTTCGGACACGAGCGGCGACAAATATCAAAATATCGGACTTTTCAGGCAGAGATGTTGCAACTTTGCTTTCTCGTAACCTTAAAGCGGGATATCATACTCTCACGTGGAATGCAGAGGAAATACCTTCCGGTATGTATATCTTCAGGATGGAGGCAGGTGGATTTGTTGACAGCAGGAAGTTGGTCTTGGTGCGATGAGATTTTATGCTGCAAGATGTTTTCAACCTTCGGTTTGAACGATAGACTATCTTCAGAATCGGGTATTCCTGCAGCATGGGGAACGCGGATGTGAGAGAATTAATGATTCTGTTGAAAAACATCCCCTTTTGTCATTCCCGCGAAGCAGACTGTCCGAGAATGCTGAAATCCCACTGGCAGATGCCCTCGTCTGCCAGTTAAGTCCTTGTTTTTTCGTCAGACGAGGGCGTCTGACGACGGGTGAATATCTATTCTCGGACAGACTGGAAGGCGGGAATCCAGATGGAGTGTGTTAAATACTTGAAAACTCTGGATTCCCGCCTTCGCGGGAATGACAAAATAGGAGTAATAAGCAGAAAAACGGGGATTTTTCGTCAGGCACTATTTAGAGAATTATTAATCTAATCAATTTATAGTTGACATATCTTGGAGGGCGGACTTTCAGTTCGCTCTGGTCTCAGCGAACGATGGAGAATGATTAAAAGGCGGGCATAGTTAGAGCGCTACAGAACGGACTGAAAGTCCGCCCTCCAAGACTTGAATTGAACATCCAATGTCAACTAAAAGATGCACCCCTTAATAAGTAAGATTATTCAATTTAAAAACGAATCAGGAGGAGAAAATGTTACGTCTGTTTACCACGCTGACAATCTCGCTGCTATTAACTTCAGCGGGTTTTGCACAGTATACCCGTCAGGAGGCTTATCAATACCTGAAGGATAATGTACTCGGTACAAAGGGGGATTCTTGTGAAACATTCGGTTCTAAGACAACTCTCACATTAGGGACATTAGTCATCTGTGATTACGATTCCGTTTACTCACCCAGTTATGAAAGCTGGCTCTTTTCAATAGACATAAATTATTGCGCCGGATGGTACCATCCCGTAGAGTTATATTTTGTTGATGTGAACAATCTATCGAACTATACATCGACAGAAGTGAATTTCTTTGTCCAAAACTTAGAAATGGATATAGTTGAAAGGAATGAAATAGGTGGTGAGTACGTTCATGATCCTGATATCCAACCACAAGTTATTCAATATCCCGATCCCGACCCGAATTTAAAAGCTCTGATAATTGGATCAACCGATCCCCAGGAAATGGTTCAATACAATGATCTTGCGAGGGTATATGTAATGTTAAAAAGCTTAGGTTACTCAGATGTAAGAGCTTACCTTGGTATGAGATTTGAGAACGAACGAAGAATTCCAGATCATGACTGGTACTATCCAGGAAATCATCCGAATTTTCCATCTTTGAAATATGAACCATCTCAGGATTTAGATGGAGATGGAGAGGACGACATAACCGGTGTTGGCACTAAACAAAACATTCTTGATGCCTTTGTTGAACTGGGTGAAGAAATAGATGAAGACGATCGAGTTTTTGTTTACATCAATGGTCATGGTGGTAGGAGTTTGACATTTAGGAATGGACCCCGTCGACTGGAATATAGTATAACAATTCTTAGCGAAGATGGAGGAGAACCAATGTGGGAGGACGAGATTTATGAGTCCTTACTGGAACTATCCGGATGCGCCGAGCTTTATGTGCTTTTGGATCATTGTAAAAATGAGGCAATGTTTTGGAACGGTTTCAAGGAGAAATATTTGGATAGTGATAATTTTTCTCATCTTCACATGATCGTAGCATCAGGTTATGATCAATTGACTTATTGGGATCACCAAGTAACCTATATATTGTACTCATATTTCACCTATTATTTTACATCTTATATTCTTGGGTATTATCCATACATTTATGATCCTTGGGTAGGTCCATGGAATGAAGTGTGGGCTTTGAATACTATACCATATAGAAACGGTTATTGTCTTGGAGATGGAGGGGATTTGGGTTATCAGGGATTTCATAACCATGATTTAGAACAAAGTATTGATGTTAGATACGGTTTTAGATCAATCGATGGTTTTTGCCAGGAAGATCAAAATAGCGATGGAGTCAAAAGCTTTCGGGAGGCGTATGAGTTTGCCTGGGCTCGGATTCCTGGTAGTAGCAGAATGTGTGATAACAACAATAATAGATACCACAATGAGGGCTATTGTACACCTCAGGATCCAGTTTACCTTTGGGAGGGGTATAATGGATCTTCGTATCCCGAAAACGATAGTTCAGGTACAGTAACTTTAACCGGTCGCGGTGGAAAAGCCAACTGGACTTGGTATCTCGATGATGATCACCAGAATTTAACGACTAATTGGAATGCTTTGAAAAAGTACATTGTAACAGAAAACCTCATATTTCCACAAATGAACAATCAACCTTCGACGGTCATCGGCGGAGAGGAAGATCAGATCGATTTCCTTTTTAAATCCGGCAAGAAACTCATATTTGAAAGGGACATCGACCAGGTAGAGAATGTCTGGTTCACAGGCTATTCAGGCGAAGCTATGGGTGCATGGGAAGGAATTCAGGTAATATCATCCGACGTAGAATTGAAGGATTGTGAGATTTCATACGCCTGGGATGGAGTTACTCTAAATGCTGATGAGGATTGCGAGCTTACTCTTGACAACACTGAAGTTTATGGGTGTTTCTCCGGCGTGAAGAATTCCGGTGTGGATTACGATGCAGATCTGCGCATTTTGAACGGATCCAATATACATAACTGTTACTACGGCGTCGATTTATGGTATACGATGTACTTAGACATAATTAACTGCTGCGTCCATAACAACATCCTTGATGGTATCTATTCTCAATCGATGTTTTGGGGTGAAATCCGAGATACTGAAATTAACAATACCGAGGATTATAGGGGTATGTACTTCGATGCGGATAATTACCTCGCCATAGAACATTGTAACATCCATAATAATGACATGCATGCAATCGGTGTTTACGGCATCGGAAACAGCATCGATCTTGCCGCTCCAAGCAATTGGCAAGACTGGACAACCCATAACCAAATTCACCACAATTCTGATTATGCGATTTATGTTGGTGCAGGAGCTACCGGTTCGACTATATTCTTAGGTAATGGAGGAATAGGTAGAGAAGGTTGGAACCGGATATATAGTAATTGGGGTGGTGATATTTATAATGGACTGGAAGGTACAGATATCATTGCCGAATGGAACTACTGGGGAGAGGTGCCACCCAATCCCGCTCATTTTGATGGTCCTGGCGGCGTAGATTACGAACCATCCTGGGATGGTGGTGAAGGCGTTGCTCCCGGCAAATCCGATGGCAACAGTGTAATTGCAGGTGAATTGGACGATGCTATAAATGAGCTTAAACGATTATTCCGAGCTGGTGATTATGAAGCGATACCGGAAAGATGTCTTTCGATAATTGACAGAAATGTCAATCTTCATTACTCTATCGCGGCTTTAAGCATTTGGTATCGTGCGCTGTGGAGTCTCGATGACGAGCAAGGGGTTCGTTCGAGAATACCCGAATACATTAATCGGAATCGAAGGTTATCCGCCCTTCGACCCTACATGGAATTCATTGGAACCACCTATGATGTCCGTTCGGGGAATTTTGAGTCTGCAGTGGAGCGGTTCAATGAATTATATGAGGATGAAAACCTCTCGGATGACCTGCGTCTTTCGTGTCTTACCCAGTTGGCGGGCATCTATTCGAATGGGCTTAATGACTACCGCAATGCCGCTGATGTTTATGATTTAATTATTGACGAATATCCAAATTCCCCTCAAGCTGAAATGGCTGAAGCAAGGCTTGAGAATGTTCGTCATCGTATAGACTCTCAGCCTCCAGTAAGACCTGATGATGAGGAGAAATCGGTTCCTTCATCCTATGCTGTTTTACGTGCATTCCCAAATCCCTTCAACAATGCCACACATATCCTTTTCAGTCTGGAGGAGTCGAGCAAGGTCAGGATTTCCATTTTCGATCTTGAAGGTCGTCAAATCGGAATGGTGTTTGAGGGAATTAAAACAGCAGGAACTCACTCGGTCAGTTGGGATGCCAGTGGTCTTTCCTCAGGAGTATATGTATGCAAGATGCAGACCGATGGGAGGTCATTAGCCATTAAAATGATTCTGCTGAGGTGATTTCGCTGAGTTCAAAGTGAGACTGCCAGGTTACACTTCGTTTGAGACCTGGCAGCAACGCAAGAGAATCTAAACAGAAGGGGACGTGATCCTCCCGGTGGTGTACTTTTTTGTAATGTTATAGTTCTACGATTCCCCAAAAACATCCGCCGTAAAAATAAACACCTGCGTATTCTTATCCTTCCACGCTCCCGGCATCAATCCCGCTTTCCGGCACGTTCCATCGAGGAATTGCTCCCTGTTCCAGCCTTGTTCCACGGCAACCTGCGGCAGCAGTAACCCTTGATAAAATCCCTGCTTTATCATAAGACCGTGCTTGCCGACGATGACTTCCTCCGGAGCTTTCGTTTCGATCATGTCTCCTAACACGGTTATTTCAAAAGAAACCTGCTTCAATTCGCGAGCGTTAAGCGGTGGAAAGCGTGGATCCTCGAAAGCCGATTGACAAGCGATCTTCTTTACTAATTCGCTAAGAGGGAGTGTCGCAGTTAGATTACCGATACAACCGCGAAGCTGCCCGCCAATTTTCAATGTAACAAACAACCCCCTTTGTTCGTCTAACGATCCTCTTTGTTTCAAGGATGGGAGTTCTTTGTCCTGAGCGGATTTCTTCGATACCCTTTCACTTACTGCCTGATATGCTGATAGTAATAAGTACTCTTTTTCCTCATCGGTAATTGTCAGACCAGATCCCGATATACTTTCGTTGTCATCTTTCTTTTCTTGTTCCATTGATGACGTTATCGTCTCGTTATTGTTTGCCTCACCAGGATATATCGCCGCAGCGAGATACCCGACAACCTGATTTTTCATTCCACCGGGTACATCGCCTGATGTTTTGTGTCTTAAGATTTCAACATTATGAGCCTGACATAAATCCGCAGCAATCAATAGGGAAACAATCGGGACTGCGCCACAAGCTTCATATTCACGCCTCTGACAACCTTCGGATAGCCTTCTCGTATCCATTCTCTTTATCACTTCGATTATTTCTCCATCAAGCCGATAAGCCTCCTCATAGCTGTGATAGTGCGACAGATCACTGGAAGCAACGATTAGAACGTCATCCTGCATTACCTTTGCCAGCGCTTTCCCGAGTGCGAGGCTGACGTCATAGCCTGAAGCGCCTACGACAATAGGAACCAGCTTAAACTCGCCTAAAGCAACCTGAAGAAAGGGAAGTTGGACCTCCAGAGAATGTTCCGCCGGAGTTCCTACCTCGGACAGATGCCCTTTGTAAGAAGCTTGAAACAGATCGCCGCCTTCTTTGATCAGTTTATCTGCCATATCCTCGTCAATAGGAACCTCGCCCAGGGGTGTTCCATAAGAGCCTGACTGCATAATCGAAACGAAAGGGAAATACGTCATGTGCGATGGAGCTAAGATGACAACCGTGCGATAAGAACGGTCCTGCACCTGCTTGTAAGCCCACCCGGCAACCGGTCCCGAGTACACGTAACCTGCATGCGGAGCGATTAGACCAACCGGCGCTTTATCGGTCTTCAGTTTAGCCTGTTTGAGGTAGGTTGAAACTAATTCCTTCAATTCATACTGGTCGGAAGGATAAAAGCCACTCGGTCCCGCGACTGTGGGATGACGTAATTGTCCGGTTCTTTCTTTTTTCTTCATTGGAATCTCCTTGAGAAATATCCTAATTTATGAACCGGAGTGCTGAAGCTTGCTTCGGCATGCGCAAGCAAGCTTGCACACTCTGGCGATTGGGTATCTAATATTCAATCTGCTCAATCTGTTTAATCTGCTGTGAATGGAGTTAGACGATAACAAAATTCACAGCAGATTAAACGGATTAAGCAGATATTTAGGCAGAATGTTAAGTTATTCGTTCCCACGCTGGAGCGTGGGAACGAGATTATTATTTCACTACATATTCACACGCACTTCCCCAACCTTAAGCCCCCGATGATTGGTAAGTTTATGCGCCGCAAATGGAATCAAATTCTCTGGTAATACATCGGGTAGAACCTTAAACCTTTGTAATAAAGCAATAACAAGTGGACTTCTACCGCGTTGAGAACCATCCTCAACCTTGATCGTCATTCCTATACCCTTTTGACTATCCGGATCGATCCAGCCGACGGCGTAGTATCCTTCCGCTCCGGCTTTAGCAATCATATTGAAAGGTTTCCCGGTTCGAATCAGCTCAGTGCAGATACGATTCTGGTTGGCGGCGACCATTTCAGGATAGACACGCATCGCTTCAGCAACGGTTTTCAGAGCGTTCGCTGTGTCATCGGGCAATCCATCCGGGTGAATCAGCCTTGCATAAGCCAGTGCCCCGTTATACAATGGCATCCCGTGAACCGGCGCTGAACAGCCGTCGAGACCAATGATAATCTTATGCGCGGGAATATCGGCAACTGAAGAGATAAATTCTATTATCCCCTGCTGTATTTTGTTTCCCTGATCCAGATAATCTTCAAGACTTTCGCCATAGTGTTTAGTTGTCAGCAGCATACCGGCGTGTTTACCGGAACAGTTATGGTGTAGTGCAGTCGGTTTGATGCCGCTTTCGCGCAGTTGCTTCCTTGCCTCAGCATCGAACGGCGGATGGATTCCGCATTGCAGAGCTTCAGGTTTGATGCCGCCTTTGGCAAGAATTTTTACAACTGTCTCTGTGTGAATCGTCTCTCCGCTGTGTGAACCGCTTATAAGAGCGAGCTGTTTGCCGGTTAGCTTGTATCGGTTGGCGGTTCCGGCAACTATCATTGCGCCTGTCTGAAACGGTTTTGCTGAGGAGCGGAGATAAGCAACGTGATTAAGGTTTCCCTGAGCCAGGAGTATTCTACCATCGCTATCGGCAACGCAGATGTGAGCCCGATGGGTAGATTCGACTATTGATCCGCGGGTAACTTGAACTATAGGGGGTGGAATATTGTAATCCATATCGAATGAATGAATAAAATGATGTTAGTTTTAATATAATGCATAATTATGAAAAAAAAAGGGAAACCTGATGGTTTCCCTTTTTTCAAAGTCAGTTCAGTGGCATACTCGGTGCTTTTTCTATTTTTACCGGTGCCTGAAACTGAATCCAACTTTTTTTTCGAATTCAACTGAGCTTGATGTAACAACCTCAGTTCATCCTTCTATTAAGTTATTCGTTACAAAAAACTCCAACCTTGTGACATGGATCACTTTTATAACACTTTTTAGTAATTATCTTAATTTTACAGTTGGCTTTAGTAATGATTCTGTTGAAAAAGTCAATTATTACAGAATTTCCTTCCTGTTTTGTCATTCCCGCCTTCGCGGGAATGACAAAACGGGAAGTATTTCAAAAGAATCAGTAAAACACTGTCTGTTTATTTCTTGACAGGGGTTTTATTGTTTGTTATATTGAATCATAGTGATTCAGATTAGATAGAACTATAATTTTCAATTGAGGTTAATTATGCGCCAGTCAGTTTTTATTCTTGCCATATTAATTCTACTCCTTCCATTTTTACATTTAGAGGCACAGGAAATCCGTCAAATCGGATTCTGTGACACACCTGGTCAAGCTCGTATTGTAACCGTTGTCGACGACTATGCTTATATTGCCGATATGCGCGGTGGTCTTCGGATAATGGATGTTTCCGATCCCGAAGACCCGGAAGAAGTTGGAAATTACAATACTGCTGGATGGGCGGAATATGTTACTATCGTGGACGAGTATGCTTATGTTGCCATTTACACAGCCGGACTCTGCATCATAGATATCTCTGATCCTGAGCATCCTGATCTGGTAGGATCTTTTGACACTCAAAGCGCAGCTCACTCTGTAAAAGTGGTTGGAGATTACGCCTTCGTTGCTGATTGGAACGGTCTATGTGTAATAGACGTTTCCGATCCGGAGGATCCGCATCAAGTGGCTTATTTGAATACAAACGGGTGTGCTTACGACATCACCGTTGCCGGAGATTACGCTTATATCGGCGATCAGATGGGTGGTGTCGTAATAATAGATATTTCTGATCCTGAACGCCCGTGTCACGCAGCCATTTATGATACACCGGATTGGGCGTTATGCGTCTACATTGTTGATGATATTGCTTACGTAGCAGACAGAACTTCCGGTCTCCGTCTGGTTGATATTTCCGATCCGGAAGATCCGGATCAAATATCTGTCTTTGACACACCGGACTGGGCTCATGTTGTTACAGTTAGAAGGAACTATGCATACCTTGGAGATCGAAACACAGGAGTTCATCTTATTGATGTTTCAGACCCTGAGCATCCGGATGAGGTCGCTTCCTGCGATACACCCGGTTGGGCTGTTGGGATTGACGTTGTTGGCAGGCTTATTTATCTGTGCGACTTTGAGTCTGGTTTTCGCATTTTCAGAGTAACGGGATTTGGGATTACTGTAGATCCGGAAGAGTTGGCTTTTGATGTTGTAGCTCCCGGTTCCAGTGAAGATGCAACTATTACTATCTCAAATGGAGGTGAGGAAGAATATACAATAGAGAATGCCTCGGTTGAAGGTGAATACTTCAGCGTTGATTTTGAAGATGAGTTTACTATTGAACCTGACGAATCAGCGGAGCTAACAGTTACGTTTGCTCCTGAAGAGGCTGGTGAATTTGAAGGCGTATTGACTATTACAACAGATGATGAGAATGCCGAGGAAATCGAGATACCATTATCAGGTGAGAGCGTTGGTCCCGTCATCTGGGTTAACCGCCGCACGTTGCATTTTGGTGAAGTCGGCATAAATCAAAGCCGAGAACTTAGCATATCCATCCGCAATCGAGGACTATTAGACCTCGTCATTTCAGATATTTCCGTTAATGTAGATTGTTTCAGCATAGATTTCGAAGAGGAATTCACGCTTGAACCAGATCAGAGACGAACTGTAAACATAACGTTCACTCCAGAGAACTCCAGAGAATATGAAGGTAGCCTGACTATCACATCCAACGATCCGAATAACAGCGAATACGTTCTAATAATAGATGGAACAGGCGTCGGTCCCGTTATTGACGTTGAACCTGAAAGGTTGAATTTCGGTGAGGTGGGGATAGAGCTAAGCGAAGAACTTACTTTGACTATTAACAGCGTTGGCTTGGCAGACCTGACCGTTTCAAACATTACTACTGACGGTGAATGCTTCAGTGTTAATTTTGAAGAGGAGTTCACTATTGAACCCGAAGACAGCAGAGAACTAACTGTAACCTTTACACCAGAACGAGGGGTCGAATATGAAGGTTCATTGACAATTAATTCAAATGACGAGAATAATGGCGAGGTTACCGTTCCTTTGAGTGGCGCTGGAGTTGGCGCTATCATTATGGTAGACACTGACACACTTGGATTTGGTGAAGTTGGATTGGCTCGAAACAGTGAACTATCTTTAAACATTAGCAATGAAGGATTAATTGATCTTCATATTACTGATATTATTACTGAAGGCGGTTATTTTGATGTTGAATTCATTGAAGAGCTGACTATTCAACCCGGTCGAAGTCAGGATGTAACAGTATCTTTCGCACCTGAACGATCCGGAGCTTGTGTTGGAATCTTAATCATAGCATCTGATGACAGGCATAATGATGAACTTGTCATCCCACTGTATGGTACGGGTGTCGGTCCGATGATTGCTGTTGATCAGGATTCGCTGGATTTCGGATTGATATCAGTCAATCGAAGTGAAGCTCACCTGCTTAACATAAGCGCCGAAGGACTTACCGATCTGACGGTCTATGATATTTCAGTTGAGGGTGAGCATTTCAGTGCCGATTTCGATGAGGAAATCTTTATCGAAATGGGCGATAGATACCAGTTATTTGTAACGTTTATACCGGAAGATGACGGTTTATTTACAGGCGTCATAACCATCACATCAAATGATGAGAACAATCCGGAGGTGATGGTTCATCTGAGCGGCAGCGCTTTCAAAGGGGTTCTAAGCGACACTCCGGATTTAGCGCGAGGTGTTTTTGTTGATGACAATTTCGCATACATCGCAGATAGTGACAGCGGATTGCGCGTAGTAAACGTTTTCGATCCTGAAAATCCCGTTGAAATATGGCATTTCGATACGCCAGGGAATGCTTTAAGTGTAACAGTTGTTGAAGACTACATTTTTATTGCAGATGGATCAGGAGGACTTCGAATATTAGATGTTTCCAATCCTCTGGAAATGGGGGAAATAGCCGTAATTGAAACACCGGGTATAACTCAAGATGTCGCAGTTATTGATGATTATGCTTTTGTGGCTGATGGTGAAAGCGGTATGATTGTTATAAATGTGTACGATCCGGACCGCCCGGTAGAGGTCGGTTGTATTGATACACCCGGCGAGGCGCACAGTATCACCGTTGTCGGGGATTATGCTTATATTGCAGACGATATTCGCGGCTTGCGAATAATAGACGTTTCAAATCCTGAACATCCTGAAGAAGTCGGGTATTATGATACTCGCGGCTGGGCTTGGGACGTTTTTGTATCTGGTGATTATGCTTACGTGGCGGACGAACGGCGTGGTTTACGTATAATAGATATTTCGGATCCGGAGCGCCCTGAAGAGGTTGGTTATTATGACACCCCTGAAAATGCCTTCGGTGTTATGATAGATGGTGACTATGCTTATGTAACTGACGGTGATGGCGGTCTATGTATTATCCACATCGGTGATCCTGAAAACCCGCGATTGGATGATACTTATTATACTCCTTCCTGTGCCTGGGATGTTTTCGTCTCAGGCAATTATGCTTATGTAGCGGATGATGCGCATGGTCTGCTTATTCTTGACGTAACGGATTTTGTGGGGATTGATACCGATCAGGACGATCCGATTCCTACCGAGTTCTTCCTCCTTCCAGCCTATCCGAATCCGTTCAATGCTGTTACCACCATTACCTATGGGCTTCCGTTAAATTCGTTTGTGAGTTTAGAAATTTTCGATATCGCAGGAAACAAAGTCGTATCATTGGTTGACAGAAAATTACCTCCCGGCATCCACAGCGTTAAATGGACGTCCGGTAATATCGCATCAGGATTGTATTTTATTCATCTTGAGGCGCAAGGGCAGGTGTTTACGAAAAAGGTGATTTTGGTCAGGTAACAGTCACTGGGGAGGGTGGACATTCCTGTCCGCCACCTGATAAATTTGGTGTTGTTAGGGATTCGTTGAAATTAATAAGGTGGCGGACAAGAATGTCCACCCTCCCCGTTTACCTTCTATTTATTCCGACGCTTTACAGCTATCCCAACATCTTCCCAGCTAAACCCCGTTCCCTTTGTAAATGGAGGTTTTTTATTAATCTTATCCGGCAACGATTTCCTATATCTAATTGCCTCCGGCAATCCAATCAATGCTTCTATAGTTGACTTAAATAGATACGGATACCGAATCATCCTGAAAGTCATTAGAAATTCGTGGATCAGTAACGAGGGTAGACTTTTAACAGTACGCGTGAGAGGTTCATTCCTGGCGATCATCCATAGGCGGTTACGATGAGTCAGACTGCGTGAAAAGCGAGACCCAACTGGTGAACCGCCTCGTCGGTGCCAGCATATTGCTGTTGGGACATACCATACCTCCCACCCCCTTCGAAATGCCCTCCAAGCGAGGTCTGCATCTTCATAATATGCGAAGAACGATTCCGCAAAATATTGATTATCCGGAGAGATATCATCCAGCATCTCCTTGCGATACAGCGTAGCAGCTGCGCACCCACCGAAAACTCTTTCTGGCGTTTCAAATGCCCCCTCGTCAAGTTGTCCAGATCCCCTGTCCTTGACTCGTCGGCTATCATATATTTCTATGCCTGCAGAATCAATCACTTGCTTATTATTAATAAACTGCCCATCTCTAAACAATTTGCCGGTTATCAATCCAACATTCGGATGAGTCACCGCAAAATCAATAAGTTTCTCTATGTAATCCTGTTCCAGTTTAGCATCTGGATTTAAGGTTAGAACCAAGTCTGTGTCTATAGAGGATATACCAATATTATTCCCTTTGGCGAAGCCTTCATTAACACGATTTCGGATCAGGTTTACAAAAGAGTAATTCTTAGATATAATATCCGTAGTATCATCGTTAGAAGCGTTGTCCACAACGACTATTTTGGTTATTGGATATGATTGACGTGAAAGCGAATTCAGGCAGATTTCAATATCATTGGCAGAGTTCCAGGTAACTATAATCACCGCTACTGATGGTTTATCGGTCCTGGTCATGCGTTCCTGCCTGTTTGAAGTAGGTTTCCAATATTCTTTCGTAATCTATGTATTGAAGCCATCAATCCGCTGTCAACATAATTACCACAGACTCTAAACATCCCCCCCCCTAAAACAATCAACCCAACACAGAGCGCCCCCGCTGCTCCCACTCCATCAAAGAAATAGACGCTTGGCAGGAGAATAATCATCAGTATTATCATTCCGTAGGTTGAAACCTTTGCCACTCGTTTAGCTTCTCCAATACCATAAAGTATATTCCCTGCGGTGTAGAAAATCCCCTCGAAAGGCGCTGCAAACAGCATTATTGACAACAACAACGCTGATCCGATGTATGCTTCGCCGAGGAAGCTGTATAGAACATCCGCAAACAGCCATCCGATAATTGAAATCCCGAACAGCCCGATCCAGATGTATACGGTTGTCTTCTCGAATAGAGCTTTTAACTCGTCCTTGCGACCCGATGACGACAGCCGGGAAGCATACGGCAGTACTAATATCCCGACGGCTTGCGTGATGTTGGAAATAACCTGATAAACCTTCTTGGCGCCGTTGTAAACGCCTACGACAGCCGGAGTGTAAATAGCTCCCAGTATTAACACATCAGCGCCGTAAATTACTATATTAGCAAAGCCTATTGGCAGTGTAAGTAAACCGTAATTAAAGAGTTTTTTAATTGCTTCAATATCTATCCTACCAATTAATTTTGCACCGCCAAATCCAAGCATGATAGATAGTAAACTGGACGCCGATGCTGCAATGATATGTGCCAGCAGAAGCTCTCTCGCACCAAAATCAACTAAGTGAAAGACAAGATAAAAGAAGCCGACAACCGATCCAATGAAATAGACGGTTTCTATAAAGAAAATCTTTGCTGTGCGATATAACGTTTGCTGAACGAAGAATCCTAAATCACGAAAGAAAAACGCTGCCAGTAATGGAACAGCCAGTAATAAATCCGACGTGTTAATCCTGAAAATCTGTGCGCCAACCGGTGTGAGAATCCAAATTAACAACCCACCGGCAATGTAGAATACAATGCTTAATTGAAATCCTGATCGGATTATACAGTTGAACTGGTTGGTATCTGCAGCGAAGCGCAGCATTGGATTGAGAACGAGGAATTTATTTAGTAATGCAACATAAGTAAATACAGAGAAAACAATGGCAAAACAGCCATGTTCTTCAACAGGGAAAGCGGGAACGACAAGTAAAAGGAATCCAAGACCGTAGATAAGAGGCAGCGTTTTGGCAGCCATAGCCCAGGTGAAGAGCCCTAAATGACGAGTGAGGTTCAAGCGATCTCTCCGCCTCCGGTGGCAGCTTGCGAAGCAATATCTTGGGTTGATTTGGTGAGTGCATTCTTTGAAGTAGATCTACTTCGAGGATATAGAAGCCGTGTTAACTCGGATTTGAGTTTTTCTTCATCCAATTCAATACCGATGAATTTTCCGTCCTCAACGAGGGAAACATTTCCCGTTTCTTCCGATATAACAATAGCCAGTGCGTCGAGTTCCTCAGTGATTCCAATTGCAGCGCGATGTCTGGTTCCAAGCGTAGGCTCGATATAAGCGCTTATCGAAAGCGGAAGTATGCAGCGTGCGGCAACTATTGTTCCCTCAGAGATTATTACTGCGCCGTCGTGGAGAGGTGTTCGCGGAAAGAAAATGGATACCAACAAGTCCCAACTTACCTCCGCCTGGATTGTAACACCCGTTTCAATAACACCGCGGATGCCGGTAGAGCGCTGGAATACGATTAATCCACCAAACCGGCGCCGGGAGAGTTTCATCGCTGCTTTACTTACTTCGGAGACAACTTTCTCGCTGCCAACTTTAAAGAAGGTTTGCATCCAGCCGAGTTCGCCTACTCTAATCAGGGCACGCCTGAGTTCAGGTTGGAACAGGATCACGAATGCAACTACCCACACAGCGCCGATGGATTGAATGAGCCATGACAGCCCACTCATTCCAACCAATTGGGCTAACGATCCGGCAACCAATATAACCAATAGACCTGCAAACATCTGCGTAGCCCTTGTGCCGCGCATCAGGCGGTATACCTGGTAAAATAAAACAGTTACCAGAAAAATGTCAAGAATATCTAAAAACCCGAAGGAAAGAAATCCGATTTTGAAAAGCTCCATTTATATATAAATTTAAATTGTTAAATGCTAAATTGTTGAATTGTTGAATTGTTTGATTGTTTAATTGCTATCTTGATGTTTCGGAGCAATTTAACAATTTAACAATGAGACAATCAAGCAATCAAGCAATCATCAATTCAATATATAAAGAACTTTCCAGAAATGTTATATCATTTGGAACTTTTCTTCTTTTCCTTTTTAAGTTCTTTCAATTCTTCCCTAATTTTTTTCATTTCTTCTTTCAATTTCTTCATTCCCTCCTGAAGCTCATCGCGACCCTTGTCAATGTGGATGTCAAGATTTCCAAGCGCGTCTTTTACAATACGTTGTATATCACCGGAATCGAAATCGACTGTATCAAAATCGAAAGAAAAATGATGTTTGCCTGACATGTCGAAATCAGAATAAGCTTTTTCGCCAAGTTTGGCTTTAATAGTCTTCTTTTTCCCCTTGCGAACGATGTTTATCTCAACCTCGGATTCCGGGTCCTTTGACCTGATCTCTTCAATTAGATCGGATACATCTTCTATTTCCTCATCCTCGATTTTTACAATCACATCACCAGCCATAAGCCCTGCTTTCTCAGCGGGTGAATCCTCACCGACGCTTTCGATAAGAACACCGGTTTTCACACCAAAGTATTCAGCCAACTGACCTTCGAGTTCGGTTATCTCAACCCCAAGGAAACCGCCTTTCTTGAGTATCTTATGAAAACAACCAGGATAAGCGCCCATTATGACATGTTCTGGAGCTTCGTCAAGTTCAACCTTGTAGGTTTTTTCCTTGCCGTCTCTAATAACGACAATATCAATCTTATCGCCTGGTTTGTGATCGCGCAGGACAGCTCGCAGTTCTTTTGTTGACGCGACTACTTTCCCGTCCATCTTTGTGATGATGTCGCCAGCTTCAATGCCTGCGTTCTCAGCAGCGCCCTCGTCAACAACATTTTCGATGAGAACGCCGTCCCTGCCTTCAAAGTCAAGCGCTTCTCTGTCATCATCGTCGAGGTCATCAGGATAAATGCCCAGGAAGGCTTTGTCGTCGCTGATGATAATTGTTTCGCTTTCAATTTCTTTAGCATTTATTATGCCCATACTGCCAAGTAAGAACAGAATGGCAAATAAAACCACCCATTGAAAGTGATTACCTTTTTTCATTGTTCCTCCAGAAATTAGGATTTTAGTGCTGATTTTCTTTGTTAAATGATGTGATTCGGAAAAAGTTCCTTTGAAAAATGTTCAGAGTCCATCCCGAAACTTCAGGATTGCAATCAAAATTCAGTAGCGTAGGCGTCCCTGCCTGCGAACATCTCCCACAGGCGGGGGCGCCTACGCTACTGAATTGCAATTGAAACATATTTTACTTGGATTTGACCGTTTATGATATTATAATGAATTAACAAGTGTTAAGTCGAGTGCTTTATTAAGATTCAATCAATTTCAAATCTGGAGAGTAAAATGCGTTACAAAATTACCATCATCGTGTTACTTGCGGTATTGCCGATATTTCTTATTACGTCGTCAGTCGAATTGGTAAACCGTAATCCTGTTATAGTAGATGTTTCACCGACACTGCTTAAAGATAATCCGGTTCATCAAAGATCATTGCGCAGATTGCCTGGTTACGATATGCGTGAAGGTTTTCGATTTAATAGAAATGAATTTCCCAGGCGAGATGATCCGGAAATCATAAGCTATGAAGATGATGATAACCTTGAATACTACTTTGATATGCCAAACGAATGGAACGATGATAGTTATTTCGTTCGTTTTACACCAGATGAGGCTCCTTTTGAACTGATCGGGCTTCAAGTGTTATTGTATGATATGGGAGGTAACGCTGGTGAACCGGGTATGCAAGTGATGTTAACTCAGAGCACGGAAGACGGTTATCCTGGCGATGAAATAGAAACCTTCGATATTCCGGCTGATGATCTTGTGCTTTCATCATTCGATGATTTTGAATGGAATGAAATACTCTTCGATGACTATGACATGGATGCGATCCTCTTCGATCGCGCCCTTGATTTTCATATCATACTTAACGTAATCCAGGGTGACGATGGAGACATTCTGGCAATCTTCAGCGATGATGGAAGAAGACAAGCCACCGACCGTAGTGGATTTCGATTCGAAGGGGATTTCTGGGTGATTATGGAGGAAGTTGAAGGCATCGAAATCGGTGTTAACCTGGCTATACGTGCAATCGTTGATTATGATCCTCCGGATGGTCCTGAAATCGATGTAGAGTCTGAAGAGTTTAATTTCGGTGAAATTGAGGTTAGCAACGTAACATCCGAACGATTGAGAATTAACAACATAGGCGATGAAACACTGACTATCGAGCAAATCGCAGCGGATAATGACGCCTTCTATGTTGGCGCTTACTTACAAGAAGATCAATATTTTGAATTCAGTCGAACAAATGATTGGCACTCATTTGTGATCGCTGGAGCGGTTTTGAACGAACAGGAACTAAACGAGTATGATGAGGTGGGAGTTCTAACACCGGATGGTTTATGTGCCGGCGCTTGTGGTGGGTGGGATCGATCAGGCGTTCCTAATATGCTCAAAGCATACCTTGACAATCCGGATACTGATGAAATCGAAGGTTTTCGCAATGGCGAAGAACTGACTTTTCGATTTTATAATACTCTGTATAACCTTGAAGTTGAAACTGAACCAACCTATTCAAGTGGACCATCAGAGTTTCAATCCGGATGTGTAACCGTATTATCATTGAACGGCGAAACCGAAGAACCGGAACTTACAGTTGAACCGGATGAGTCTTTACTTTTACGAATGTATTTCGCTCCGGAGGAAGATGAGGAGTACGAGGGACTATTAACTATTCACTCGGATGCTCTGGATAATGAAGAATTGACGATTGAATTACGTGGAATTGGGCAGGGTGATAATCGTCCGCCGGAGTTAAGAAACCATATAGAGGACGTTGAAATAGACGAGGATTGCGGAGAGCATCTCATTGCATCTTTAGATGAAGTGTTTTTCGATCCTAATGACGATGAACTTAGCTTTGAGATTTTCGATGCATTTGATGGATTGGATCCGGATGAATTAAATCCGACTATTGATGAAGAAAGCCATAACCTGATGATTACACCGGAAGAAGATTTCAATGGTGAACGTGTAATGATTATTACAGCGCGTGATCAGGAAGCAACAAGAAATGTTTATGATTATTGCCGGATTACTATAATTCCAATGAATGACCCACCTCAGACAGGTTTCAATTTACTGTCGCCAGAAGATAATTATAGAGTAAATCGTGAAACCAATGAAGTAACCTTCAGATGGGAGGAGGCATTGGATGTTGAAAACGACGCGATAAGCTACTCGGTAGGATTTCAAATTCTATATGAAGATATGGACATAAATATAACCGGAAGAGATATTGAGGATACGGAATTTAGGCTTGAGCATCTGGATGATTTCTTATATACAAATGATGTTTTCAGTTACGAAGAAGGCGTTGATACCGAGATAATCTGGTGGGTTGAGGCAAGTGATGGTGAATATACAATTGAGTCTATTGAACGTTGGGTGTTAATCGTTCCAGTTCCGGTTTCAGCGCCGGATGATAATGAAAGGCTGCCAAGTGAATACCATCTTTCTAATATCTATCCGAATCCATTCAATCCATCTACACAGATTAGTTTCACTATACCTGTGCAAACATCTGTTAAATTATCAGTGTTAGACGCTTCCGGACGTTTGGTTGATATGCTCGAACCGGGGCAATTGCCAGCGGGCAGGCATTCTATTTCGTGGATAGCGAGAGAAAATTTGGCGAATGGTATCTATGTATTTGTTTTGGACATGGATGGGTTCCGAATTGCAACGAAGGGGGTGTTAATTCGTTAGGTTTGTTCAGAGTACGCTTCCGATTATGCTGTCAACCGCGGTGGGTTGACAGCGGCAGTAAGTCGACAGCAGATATTAATTATAGTGCCGGAGGCCGGACTCGAACCGGCACATCCCGAAGAATACTGGTCCCTGAAACCAGCGCGTCTACCAATTTCACCACTCCGGCAAAGTGTTGTAGTGTCGTAGTATCGTAGTGTTGTGATGTCGTGATTACTTACTAACTTGACATTTGATACTTGTTACTTTGTTACTTGCTATTCGGCATCGTCATCTATTGGACTGCTCTCAACATCCGCTGTACCCTCGGTTACAGGTGTAGTAAAATCCAGGTCCTCGATTGCCGGCAGATGCGCCGCGGAAGTTTCCTTAAGAACTTTCTGTGTTACACTCTCAGTAACCTGACCTGCGCCTGCCATGAACGATAGAACTATGCTTAAGACCAGGAAACTTCCAGCGAGATACTGTGTTACTCTAGAAAGCACTGATGCCGTCCCGCGTGGACCGAAAAGCGCACTCGAAGCCTGACCACCAAATGTACCGGCTAATCCACCACCTTTAGAAGCCTGGAGTAGAATTGCTACAACCAGCACAATCGCCACAATTATATGAATAAAAGTTAGAATTGCTGTTAGAATACCCATTTATCATCCTTAATTTAATAACTAAATAATATACACGATTCAACTGAAAAAAGCAATTGTTAAATTGTTAAATTGTCTCATTGTTATATTGTTATATCGGTTATGCCTTTAGCTCAGCAATGTATAAACTTAATAACACCGGAGTAGCGAAGCTTGCTGCGCGTTCACTTAATAATACCGGAGTAGAAAGGCTTGCTGTGTTCTTGCACGGTGGCGCATGCG
>JAVCDD010000146.1 GCA_030765125.1 Candidatus Hatepunaea meridiana | reverse complement strand
CCTGGCTGCTGTCCGCCTTCTTGACTGCTGAGCTTAAGCGGTCGGTACGATGAGATCGCGGTACACCGCCAAGCGAACACAAAGCATTCTGTAAACCCTGACTAAGACTCTCAAAACTCTCTGAAAAACAAATCGTCCCCGTTTCCCAATTTGAATAGGTCAGAACAAAGTGATAAATCATATGTGAGAAAAGCTGACCGTTTATGGTGATGCCAAGACTATCCATATGTGTAAAGTCTGACTCGCATAACTCGCCTGGATGATGAACCTGTGGAAAAAATATCTCCCGAGAGGGACCTTCAGTTGCACGCCATCGCTTAACGAGGCGTTGAAAGGTGCGAAGTTGTCCATCCTGAAAACGACCCGGATAACGACGTTGTAAATCCGAAAATAATGTCTTGGATTCAAGACCCGGATTTACGGATAGTTTAGGAACGACTTCTGACCACACATCGGCGAATGGATCCTCGCGGGTTCGCCAAGTATGGTCAACTTTTACCTCACTGGGCAGTTTATCCAGATTCCGGTATTTACGGGCTGTCTTTTCGTCCATGCCCGCTTTTGCGGCTGACGTTGTATAAGTTTGTCCATTACTGATTGATTGCATTAAAATCCTCACCTGTTGATCAGTGACCATTCAGATCCTCCTTATATATGATCTGAATAGTATACCTGATCCTGTTATTCAATGTGGGAATTTTAATTGTCGTTAGGCGGGAATTCTAATTGTCGTCAATCAGTTATCAGTATAAATAATACCGAAAAGGCCAAAATTAGAATTTAGCAATTCTTGAACTAAATCCGTTCGTTTTGTTTGTTCTAAGAATGCAATTGAGTATGGGAGGCTAGAGTGAACTAGGTTGAAATCTACAGTTTGTACGCGGTAGATTGTTTTTGACCAATAAGTATTATGTTGTTGCCAGGCCAAATAGAACATCAGTGCAGGAATAATTATGTAGAGAATTCTTGGTATCAAAATCGAATAACTTTTCACATTCTTTCCTTTAAGGTTTTATAGCCATTTACGTTCACACTCTTCATCGTAAAAAAAATCTTGCTACCTTATTGTTTCTGATCGAGTCTGTGTGGTTTTCTAAAAGTTTGGATAATCAACAAGTTAAAGCAACATGCCTCGGCTCGCAAAACGAATTCATACTATGATAAATGATCTTAAAAGGCCCCCCCTCCCACCGCTTCTCATCAAGATGGTTTACTTTCCTTCTAGCTTTATACCCTATTTTGTCCAAGGGGTGCTGACGTTAAACACCATAATCGTTATAGTTAGATAAATCTCCGATATTGGTCTCAATATGAAAATCCCCGTGATTATTAGAGTTGATGACTTCATTAGGTAGATTCTCTGGAACAAGAACAGTTCCTACCCCAAAGGAGTCATTTCCAGCACAAATAAAGTATACCCTCCTTTTAGCACGGGTTAGGGCAACATAAATAAGACGTTGTTGTCTAAGCCTAAAATGATCTATATCATTTTGATGTTGTTCACCACTAAGTATCACGATTACGTTCTCAACTTCCCATCCCTTGAAAGAATGATAAGTGCTTAGTTTTATACCGCCGCTTCCCATCCAGAAACTTCTTTTATTGGCTCTTGAATCATCCCATCCTCTACCGAACACATGATTAGGTCGCTCCCTATTTTGTTTTAAGTAATTTACGAGAGACATTCCGATTTGATGAGTTGAAACTAAAATAGTGACATCTTGAGGATGGATGTTCTCCCTATTTTTGAGATAATCATATAACCTCAAAGTTACTCTACAAGCATTATCAGCATTATTAGTTTGATGTAATGCAATAACCCCTTCAAATAGTTCAGCCTGATTCTCAGGCGGAAGAATCTCTTCAGTTTCAAGATTGTTTGCTTGGGCAAAGGTCCAAGCTGCTTTACGAATACATCTTGGTAATCTATATCCTTGATTCAACTGTCCCCACCTGCCAGTGAAACCTGTTCCGGTCATATCGTCAGTCCATTGATATTCTTTTAGATAAATATTTTGCGCGCGATCCACAACAAGCAATAATTCCGACTTCTCATCCTCAACTAAGAACCTTCTTGCAACATCATACCATAACCGTTCAAAGTCCTGACCCTCATCAATTAATATTGCGTCTTGCTGCAATAATTCCGGTATTTTGCACTTCTTCTCCAATGCGTTTATAACAGCATTTGGGAGAGTCTCATTGAAATAAAGCTCTCTCGCCACTCGTCCTTGTGGAACTTCAGGTATACCGACTTCAAGCTCACGCAAGCAGTGTCTACAGAACTCATGAAAATGCTTAATTACAACATTTTCCCATCTGAACTTGAATGGAGATCTTTTTATAAGATCATGCAGATAATTTGTCAGAGTTATGTTATAGCAAAGAACAAACACCCTTCGGTTGTTTTGAGCACATGCGGCGGCGCGCCAAGCCACTACCAATGATTTGCCGGATCCAGCAACTCCCTTTAGTCGATGAAAGCCTGTGTTTGGAGCTGCATGTCGGAGTTGCTCTTGGTTAAGACGTTCTCTTCCGTGGGTTACTTCGTGAGATGGGGGATGGAGCCAAGACTCTACAGACCTCGACAATTCAGGAGTCCATTTTAGACTTGTTTTATAGCCATCTTTACTTTCTGGCACATGCTTTCTCAATTCACCATGTTGCAAATTATCATTGCCTAAAACAACAAAATTCCTGTGCACCTTACCACAGATATTCTTTGCATCATTTCCATTTGAGTTATGAAAGTACAGAACTAACCTAATACACGCAAAATTACTAACCTCGTTATCAATTATTTCACCTAATTGTGGAACATATAAACCAACAAGGTTCCTTCTGTAAGCCTCCAGTTGCTGAATTGGAGAAGAAACCAAATATTCGCCTCTCCCATCATTAACATGCCAATCTCTACCATCTGCACTATAATTACGCAAATTCCAATCTTTCACCTCGAAAATGATAATCCCGACATTTTCATTGAGGGCAACTATGTCTGGCCGGTCTCCATTTAGATGAGGTTGTGGAAATAGCTTCCAATTTGGAGAAAGTTCCTTATCTAGGTATTTTAAGAGATGACTCTCACCTTCTGTCAATGATGGAGAAAAGAGTGAAGAATCGTTAATTACTTCCCATGTAGGACTAATTCTATCTGAATTACATGACGATGCAGAATGTTGATTATTTTCGATTTTTGTAACTATTTGCGATGGCAAAGCCTCGCTCCTCTCATTATGCTCTTGCTCAAATTGTTCTTTACACTGGCAAAGTACTCTATCTTTATCCTTCTTTTTATCACTTTTACGCTTATGTTCTCTTCGGATCTTTTTTTGTCTTTTGGACGACATTGTTTTCTCTCAAAATAGGACGATGGTTAGAGCAGAACTACCGTAATTCCCTCATTGCCTTGATTCAAATCCGGATCATTCTGCAAACAGGGAATTTCTTCAAGCAAATTTCTCGCTTCATCGTTGAAGATAGACCAGTCCTCACCTTTGATGAAGCCTTTGATTTTACCTTCTTTCTTACGAAGATTGAGCGATCTGGTCAGGGCAACCTTTAACTTGCCTCCAACACCTGATGATCCGTAACCATGAATGAGGATTAGCGCCCTGAGTCGGTCACGTTTCGCCCGTTCGATTTCCAACAGTAGCGTTTTTCTTGCCTCTTCAACCGTCGGCATCCCTTCCTCGATGTTCAGAACTCGCCACTCGTCTGAATTAGTTCTTGATCGCATAGCACCCCTTATAATTATCTTAGTTGTTAGAGGTTTTTGCAAAAGTATCAAAGTAACGGCATTTATTAGAAATTGCTTGCTACTCAGATAGAAAAAAAATACTCTTTTTCCTAATGCTAAATCTTGTTTCATTGAAATTATTTGTTCTACAACCT
>JAVCDD010000062.1 GCA_030765125.1 Candidatus Hatepunaea meridiana | reverse complement strand
CCCCTTTTGTCATTCCCGCGAAGGCGGGAATCCAGATAATCTGTTGTTTCTCCTGGATTCCCGCCTTCGCGGGAATGACAAAAGGGGATTAATATCCAGATAAACGTGGGTTTTCGGTCAGGCACTACTTAACAAAGTAATGTTAACACCTAATGAATAAGAGTTGCGTCAGGTGTTAACACCTAACGCAACCTCCAATCCCACCTTCCCATAAGGAGATAATACAATGTCCGAATGGTTTACTGCATTATTGCCTCTTGAAAAGGTTTTCGTCGCGCTGGCGCTGCCTTTTTCTATTCTGACCATCATTCAACTGATAATGGAACTTCTCGGTTTAAGCGGTGATCACGGTGGTCAGAGCGCTGATGTCGATCACGGAGGTGGTTTCGATATAGCCGGTCACGACGCCGGCGGCTTCTTCGATCACTTCGGTTTCTTCAGCGTACGAAACCTGATCTATTTTATGATGATGTTTGGATGGACAGGTCTTGCTTGTTCCAAGTGCGGCATACCGGCACCCCTTACTGTTATAATTGCCGTTATTGCCGGACTGTTAACCACCATTATAATCGGCTGGATATTCTTTATATTTTACAGACTGACCGAAAGCGGGAATGTTCAAATAGATAGCGCCGTTGGACAAGTGGGTACGGTTTATCTGTCAATTCCAGCTAAACGAAGCGGCACCGGTATAGTTCAATTGGTTATGCAGGGTGTAACCCAGGAACTGAATGCGATGACTGATGAGGACAAAATCCCAACAAGTACGTCGGTTCAGGTGTCAGAAGTAATAAGCGGAAATATAATCCTTGTAAATCGATCTCAAAACTTATAATTGGTTAACCGGGTAGGCTGACGAGAATGTTCGTCCTACCCAGTAAATTTTATTAAGGAAAATAAATATGGAAACATATCTTCTCATCCCAGTCATAGCGCTGGTAATTATCTTTTTCGGTGTTATAATCCCCGCTATGCGGAGGTACAAGCGGTGTCCGTCTGATAAGCTGCTGGTAATTTATGGTAAAACCGGCAAAGATCAATCTTCAGGCATGGCACGTTCAGCCAGGTGTATTCACGGCGGAGCAGCGTTTGTTTGGCCCCTGTTGCAAAATTATGAATACCTTGACCTTAAACCGATAACTATTGAAATCAATCTAAGAAGCGCACTCTCCAAGCAGAACATTCGCATCCATGTTCCATCCATCTTTACAGTTGCGATTTCTGCCGAAGAAGGAGTTATGCTCAATGCTGCCATTAGATTACTCGGATTAAGAAAAGACCAAATTGAAGAGACTGCTGAGAATATCATCATCGGTCAGCTTCGTGCAGTCATCGCCACGATGGCTATTGAAGAGATCATCGTGAACCGGGAGAAATTTCTCGAAAACGTGCGTGTGAGCGTCGGGAATGAGCTGGTCAAGATCGGTCTTAATCTGATTAACGTCAACATCAAAGACATCATTGACGAAAGCGGATATATTGAAGCGCTGGGTAAGGAAGCCGCATCTCGAGCTATCAATGAAGCAAAGAAGTTAGTTGCAGAGCGTGATCGAGACGGTGAGATTGGCAGGGCGCGCGCCGAGCAGGATCAACGAATCCAGGTAGCGGACGCCGATTCCCAGGCGGTGAAAGGTGAAAACACCGCAAAAATAACTATCGCCAATAGTGACTCTGATCGTCGCGAACGGGAAGCTGAAGCAGAAAAGCGGGCTATTGCCGCAGAGAGAATTCAAGCTGCAAAAGCTAAAGAAGAATCCTACATCGCAGAAGAAGCGGCTGAAAAGCAGCGCGCTGAGCGCGATCGGGCATCTCAGAAAGCCGATACAATTGTACCAGCTCAGATTGCCAAGGAACGCATCGAGATCGAAGCTGAAGCTGCCGCTCAAAAACTGCGTCGCGAAGCCAAAGGTAAAGGTGACGCTACCTTCAACGAAATGGAAGGTGAAGCTCGCGGTATCAACGAGATTCTAACCAAGAGAGCTGCAGGTCTTAAAAAGATCGTCGAGGCTGCCGGTATGGAACCAAGCGCTGCTGCAATGCTGATGGTAACAGAAAAACTGCCGGAAATCGCTCGCATTCAAGTTGACGCCATCAAGGGCATCAAGATTGACAAGGTTATCGTCTGGGATAATCTGGGTGGTGGAAACGACAAAGACGGTAAAACCCCTAAAACCGCTCAATTTATGTCAGGAATGCTCGGCGCTCTGCCGATGTGGAACGACTTGTTCAAATCGGTAGGCTTCAATCTGGCTGATTTTTTTGAGAAAAGTAAAGAGGAAAAGCAGGAAGACGAAGTGATTGCGTCTGTTGAGGAAGTTGAGCCTGAAAGCTATGAGGATGAAATGAAGCAGGATGAAGATAATTAGAGATTTAGTTACAAAGAATTCACAGCAGATGTAGCAGATTAAGCAGATAAGATTCAGGTAAGGCGGGAATCCAGATGAAACAATAGATTATCTGGTTTCCTGCCTTCGTAGAAATGATAAAAGGGGGCTTTTCGGTCTGACACTAAGCAAGCGATATTGATCCTTTTGCTTTTGGTAGATTTTTTATTATATCTCTAAACCCTACTTCTGTCATTTCCATTGGCCATTTCAGATTTATCTCACAAACAGGAACTTCATTTTCATATTCAATTCTAATAACTTTCAGAGCTTGTAAACCAAATATATCTCTTAAGAAAGCCTTTATAGGCGCTTTTAAATTGCTATATTTACTAATTAGTTCTGAATAAATGTCTTTTGCTTGCATTGAGTCTTCTTTTAACAACATCTTCAGAATAAACATCTGTCTATCGGCAATTAACTTCTTACGAGGCGATTGTAAACGACCGAAGAGTTCATTAACCAGATCACGGAAAAGCACCTTTTGTAGATGTGGCTTAATTTCATTCAGTAAACGTCTGCTTTGCTGAGCAATCCCTTTCAACCCAAACCTTAAGAACAACGTTAAATCACCACTTGCGGTGTGGACTTCACCCAAGGTCTTGAGATAATTTACCCGCTCCTCATAGTAGTAGTTTGACATTGCCACAAAACAAATATCGTGCAGTCCCGCTCTTTTCAGCATAAGCGTCTCCAGCGCTCGCGCCGTGCGACCGTTTCCATCAGTAAATGGGTGTATTGCTCCCAGATGATAATGCGTAGCCAACGCTTGAATCAGAGGATCGTGATTTTGATATTCCACTTGAATAGCATTAGATAAGGACACAAGAGCCGACATACACTCCATTCCACCTTCAGCGCCTCTGCGTCGAGGTTGCCCGAATGTAACATTCTCCCCATTACCTCGTACCTGCCCTGGTACACAATGATCATCATCAGCGCCTGTAATTATCTTACGATGCATATCCAGAATCAGTGAAGCGTTGATCGGGACTTCACTCTGAATTGTCGCAATCCAATCATAAGTTATTTTCATTGCACGTCCCTGACGCTGGGAACGGGTCAGCAACTGCTCGGTCGTGTCTGATATGGCTGCGTCAAGTTCTTTTTCGGTATAAGCTGCTCCTTCAATCCTTGTCGTTCCTTCGATCTCACGTCTGAGTTCAACTTGCTGTAGCTTATCAGTCCATTCGCGGTAGAAAGGTATCTCCCGCAGAGCGATAATTGCAGCTTTAGCTTCAGTCAGCTCATAAGCTACAGATATGAAATCGTATTCTATTAGTGATTTTAACAATGTGATTTCACCTTCATTTCCGTTGAATGCCAGTTTAATATACGGATAAATATAATGTTAGAACAAAGAACAATATAGTACAATTCTATTTCATTTCCAACTGATTTCCTCAATAATTAATTTTTCGTTAAGTTCCCATTCCATTTATTTCATTTTTTACTATCCTTATCTTCCTTCTCCTTTTCATATTCACACAAGCTATTCTTATAAACGAGCCTTCCCAACTTCACACAATACAAAGCAGTAAACGTCATACAGGATTTAGCGCCGTCGGTTAGTTTATCGGGCCAACGGGCGTCTTCGCAGGTGTTATCGCAATATTTCATAAATCCTCTCTTTTTGGTAGCGCTTCCGGATAGTAAATCAGTATTCCAAACGATTCTGTTTTAGCAATAAATTTCAACTCATCAAGCAGTTCCGCATAAAAGTTATCACCTGTAATAAGCTGTGTCTCCTGTTCGCCCATTGATGCCTTAATCCTTCCGAAAAGCAGGTGAAATGCTACAAATCTACTGGGGTCACGGCTTATAGTGGACTCGCTCCCACTTGGTAATTCGAGGCGTTTGATATCGGGCAGTTTGATAACTTTACTGATACCGCGTTTACTTCGCCTGCCCTCCCGAACACGCAAGAACAATCCATCAGGTCCCAAATCTATAAAGTAGCTAAGTGGAATGTTTAGCGCTTTACTAAGATCAATAAGCGTAGATACTTTGGGTTCGTATAAGTTCCGTTCAATGTTATGGATGGTAACAGCGGTTACTTTGGTCAACTTGGCTAATTGAACCAGTGTCAGGTTACGATTCAGTCTTTTACGATGGATTTTTTCGCCTAAGGATAGCATTATTTCTTTTTATTATTCTATGTTTTTATGTGAAATAGATTGTTTGATTGTCTCATTGTTTCATTGTTAATGTTGTATTATTGTATTGTTAACAATATAGCAATACAGCAATACAGCAATCAAACAATCAAACAATAATGATACTCTATTTCTTTTTCGGTTTACCTACCATAGGCTGCTTCAGAAAAATCTTTTCCCCAGGCTTATGCATACCTTGATCGTACGCTTCTTTCTCGATTGTTTCAGGATCACCCTCTTTCAGTCCTTTAATGGTAATTTCCATTTGATGAATAACGTCCTTAAGTGAATCAACCTGGACTTCAAGCACTTTCATATCCTGGCTTTTTGTCATTGATTGCCATAATCCGTCACCAAGGAATAGGAAAGCAATGACTGTAAATACAAAAACAGCAATCACCAGCAAGAGGCGAGATTTAGCAGACGTCCCGTCTGAACGACCTTCCGGACGGGAAGGTTTACGACTTTTTGAACTTGGAGTAGCCATATTCAGCATCCGAGTTTAACATTTCTTCTATACGAAGAAGCTGATTATACTTGCAGATTCGATCCGTGCGGCTTGCCGATCCTGTCTTTATCTGACCAACGCCGGTAGCTACCGCAAGATCAGCGATAAATGTATCTTCTGTTTCACCTGATCTATGCGAGATTATTGAGGTGTAACCGTTATTCCGAGCTAACGCGATTGCATTCAGTGTTTCAGTTACCGTCCCTATCTGATTCAACTTGATGAGTATGCTGTTAGCGACACCACGTTCGATACCTTCCTTGAGACGGGAAGTATTAGTAACAAACAGATCATCACCGACTAACTGCACCTTGTCGGACAGTGCATCGGTAAGGGTTTTCCACCCATCCCAATCATCTTCCGCCATAGCATCTTCAAGGGATATAACGGGATATTTGTCGATAATGTCAACCCAATAATTCACCATCTCACTAGCAGTAAGCTTGCGATCTTCCGACTCAAGGTAATAAATGGATTTATCTTTGAGAAAAAACTCATTCGCCGCAGGATCAAGGGCAAGTGATACCTGTTCTTTCGCTTTATATCCCGCATCTTCAATTGCTGTCAGGATTAATTCGATGGCTTCGGTATTCGATTTTAGATTGGGAGCGAAACCACCCTCATCACCGACAGAAGTTGAGTAGTTTTTCTTCTTTAAAACCTTATGTAGATGATGAAAAACTTCAATACCGGCGCGGAGTCCTTCCGAGAACGTATCGAATCCGTGCGGGACTATCATAAACTCCTGAATATCAACGTTGTTGTCGGCATGCTGACCGCCGTTGATTATATTCATCATCGGAACAGGCATCTGTCTGGCTCCGACGCCTCCGATGTAGCGGAACAACGGTAATTCCAAAGAATTGGCAGCAGATCTGCACACAGCCATTGAAACAGCGAGGATTGCATTAGCGCCTAGTTTAGATTTATTCGGTGTTCCATCCAATTCGCACAGTATTTGGTCAATTTCAATTTGATTGAGTGCATCCAAACCGTAGAGTTCCGGTTCAATCACTTCTATGATGTTGTCAACTGCTTGCCTGACGCCCTTACCAAGATAGCGAGTGTTATCTTCATCACGAAGCTCAACCGCTTCATGGATACCGGTTGATGCACCTGATGGAACAGCAGCACGACCTATGTCGCCGCTATCCAGGAGAACGTCAACCTCAACAGTTGGATTGCCGCGAGAGTCGATGATCTCACGAGGTTTAATATCAAGTATTTCTGCCATTAATATGATCCTTATATTAGACGCTCAGAATTCACGCTTCAGCGTGTTTTTTGATTCAGAGTTCGTGCTTTAACGTGAGTTTAAGTTAAGAGTTCGCGCTTCAGCGTGAATTCACAACCTGAAGGTTGAACTCTTAACTCTTAACTCTGAACTATTGAAAAATAATACCGAATCCTCAACTCTACAATAGTAAAGATAATAAAAGAATACTAATATTATGATTTCAACGTTTGTAAATATCAAAAATTAAGATTAAATTGTTTATGAAAACTTAATCCGCTGTCTGGGTGCTGTCCTTGATAGTAATAAATCAGAATCCTTTCAACCACGATGGGTTGACAGCGCGAAATAGCATGAAGGCTGAACTCTGAACTTAAATTCTTAGGGAAACTAAATGATAAATCATCTACTAAAAACAATCTCAATCCTTTGTCTTATACTATTGCTAACTGCATCAGTATCAGCCAAAGAAGATAAAATCGATATCCTCGATATAATGCAGATAGAACTGGACAGGTCAATCCGGAATCTTACTGACGCGAATGAAATACCGTTGTATCACCTCGCATACTCGGTTACGGAAGGGAAAACTATTCAAATATCTGCCAACGACGGTGGTCTTGAATCTCCCAAGTCATCAATTCAGCGCTATCTTGACGTCGACCTGCGCGTCGGAAATATGGAATTTGACAATACTAGGGAAATCCGAGGCGGCAACTGGAGGGATAATTACTCCAGACGCAGAATGGTCAACTTTCCACTGGACTCTCAATCGGATGCCATCCGTTCTACACTGTGGTCTGAAACCGAATACCAGTACCGGAAAGCACAGGAACGCTACTCTAAAGTCCTGACCAACCGTCAGGTTAAAGTCGAAGAGATAAATCTATCCGATGATTTCTCACCCTTTGAACCTCAACAGTTTGTAGGTGATATTTCATATACTCAAGTTGATATTAACAAATGGAATAGTATTATCAAGCGGATTTCTGAATACTTGACGAGTTATCCCTTTGTCTTCAGTTCATCCGTGCGTTTGATGGTAAATGATAAAACCATCTACTTTGTCAGCAGCGAGGGCAGCAGTTTATGCCATACGGTTAATTACGTTACGTTTGGCATCACAGTAAACGGTATGGCTGAAGATGGGATGAAATTAAGACGTACAGAATCATGGAATCCATCCGTAATTGAGAAACTGCCGGATGAAAAGACTATCAAGCAGACTGCCGAGCGGTTGGTTAACGAGCTTAAAGCTCTGATTGATGCTCCGATTGTTGAACCTTTTATAGGTCCTGCTATCCTCGTTAATCGCGCCAGTGGAGTGTTCTTTCACGAAATATTTGGGCATCGTATTGAAGGACAGAGCCAAAAAAGCGAAAGCGACGGTCAAACCTTCACAAAGAAAGTCAGCAAGCAGATACTACCGGAATTTATCAGCGTCTATGACGATCCTACCTTATCCGACCACAAAGGAAATGATTTAAGCGGACACTATCTGTTCGACGACGAAGGCACTCCCGCCCAGAAAGTAACAGTCGTTGAAAACGGGATACTGAAGAGTTTCCTCCTCGGAAGGTCCCCCCTGCTCGAATACAATCGTTCAAACGGGCACGGCAGACGGCAAGCGGGTTACGATGTGGTTTCGCGCCAGGGCAACTTGATCGTTAAATCCACCAACACTGTTCCGTTTGATAGGTTACGTGAGATGTTGATTGAGGAATGCAAGAAACAAGGGAAAGATTATGGTCTTATCTTCGAGGACATCTCAGGTGGGTTCACTATGACCGGACGCTGGACACCGCAGGCTTTCAAGGTAATACCGCTGCTTGTCTCCCGCGTATACGCCGACGGTCGTCCAGACGAGTATGTACGCGGCGTTGACATTGTCGGCACACCGCTGACCAGTTTCAGCAAGATTCTTATCACCGGTGATGACGACGATATCTTCAATGGCATGTGCGGAGCGGCTTCAGGTATGGTTCCCGTATCGTCAGTTTCCCCAAGTATTCTCGTATCCGAGATCGAAGTCCAGAAACGCTCGAAAGGTCAAGAAAAACCACCGATTCTGCCGCCGCCTGGACATCTGAAGTAATGCTGTGATGTTGTAATTCCTTAGCAATTTCACACTCATAACTAGTAGCTTATAACTTTTTAATAGCAAACTTTTTATCAGGAGTATATAGTGAAAACTATGTCAAAATGGCTGTTAAGCCTAATAATTATTACATTTTCTATCTCCATCGCAACAGGCACCGATAAAGATGATCCTGTCGCTCGCGCTATGAGCGATGAGCTTAAACGTTCGATGGACGAACTAATTATTGAAGGGATGCCTCCACCCTACTTTATCGGTTACCTGATTAATGAAGATTCAACCATCTCAATTGAATCTCACTACGGTTCAATAACCAGATCCGAGAGTACTCGTCAAAGAGAATTGTCTATCGACTTGCGAGTCGGGGATGCACATTTAGACAATACAAACTTTTATGCAAGCTGGCAGGACGTCTGGAATTATCGAAAGGAACTGATTGAAGAGGATAGCTATGACGCCCTGCGCCATCATATCTGGTATTATACGGATAAGGCTTATAAGAAAGCTCTTGAAGTTCTTGCCGGTAAAAAGGCATACTTACAGGCGAATCCCACTAAGGATGACATACCGGATTTTGCGTCGGTGGAACCATTCATAGAATTTTCGGAACTCCCACAATTAGCTGTTAATATCTCATTCTGGGAAAAACAGGTTCAGGCTGCTTCAGACGTGTTCAAAGATTATCCTGTCATCCAGAACTGGCATGTAAGCTACACAGGCAAGATAAGGACATATTGGTACGTCAACTCTGAAGGCAGCCAACACCGCGTTGGAAAGATATACCACATCCTTGATGTCTCAGCTACAATCCAAGCTGAAGACGGAGAACGCTTGACGGGGTTCCGGCAATACTTAACAAGCGGTGACGAAAAGCCACTATCAGGTGAAGCGCTACTACAGGATATTGGTGAATTAGCGGCTGATCTGGAAGCTATGGCAAAAGCGGCGTCGATAGATGAATACGTTGGTCCCATTCTGTTCACCGAGCAGGCAGCGGCACAATTCATATCACACCTTTTCGTTGAACAATTATCCCTGCCACGTAAACCTTTGGTCGCAAATAGTTGGATGAGTCAATACATGCCAACCGGTAAGTTAGCCGGTAGAGTAAACCGCCGTGTTTTTCCTGATTTTGTAAACATTACAGATGAACCGCAGCGTGTGAAGTGGGAAGGAAAACAGTTAGCGGGATATCAGACAATTGACAATGAAGGTGTTCCGTCACAGAATATTACACTTGTTGAGAATGGAAGGTTGTTAACATTGCCGATGAAACGGCAGCCAACCAAGAAGATATCCAATTCCAACGGGCACGGAAAAGTACTGCCAAATCAGATGACCATCCCCGGCATTACAAACCTGATCGTAAGCAGTTCCAAACCCGTAAAAGACAAGAAGATGATTACAAAACTGCGCCGTCTATGCAAAGATTATGATTCTGAATACGGACTGCTGATAAAACAGTTTGATGAATCTGTCTACTCAAATCGTTACCGGACCATAGAGGAAACCGATGAATCTGAAATCCTGCTGCCTCGCCCTACTATCGTTTACAAGGTATTCGCTGACGACGGACGAATTGAGCCGGTGCGCGGATTAATGTTCGACGAAGTATCAATCCGTAACCTGCGTGACATTGTAGCAATGGGAAAGGACACAAAAGCTTATAACCTGACGCAACCGACAATCTTCTCGCAATTTCGCTATGCAGCTTCAATAATAACACCTTCGATACTAGTCGAGGAAATGGAGCTAAAACAAGGAATGTTCCAGGAACCGATGCCGATTACAGCAAATCCGATGTTTATTAAATGATGTTGTGATATTGCAATGTTGTAATGCTGTGATTTCCTATAAACTTGCGAACTTGTAACTTTATATTGGATTTGTCTTGACCATAATAGAACAAATAATTACCGCTCATTCAGACAGCAACATTGTCAAAGCCGGTGAAGTTGTCTGGATGAACGTGGATTATCGGTCGGCGCGGGACTTTGGAGGACCGAATGTTGTGAAGCAACTTGATAAGCACTTCCCTGATAATCCCCTGTTGGATCCTTCGCATACCTACTTCACGTTCGATACCAATGCACCGGCGAATACTATCGGTTATGCCGATAACCAGCATCGCTGTCGGTTGTTTGCGCGCAAATGGGGAGCAAAGGTTTACGATGTTGATGCCGGTATAGGAACGCATGTGGCTATGGAAAGCGGATTAGTGTCCCCAGGTGATACCGCTGTTGGAACTGACAGTCATTTCAATATAATGGCAGCTATGTGCGCCTTCGGGCAGGGAATGGGCGATATGGACATCGCTTATATCTTTAAATCCGGTAGAACCTGGTTTGAAGTACCTGCAACAATACGAGTTCATCTCGAAGGACTGCCACCGGATTCAGTATCAGCAAAGGATATTGCCCTGTTCCTGTTGCGGAAACTCGGCACAACCAAAGCGTTAGGGTTAGCTGTTGAAATCGATGGAGGTGTTGTCCAACGACTTGATTTAGCGGGTCGTATAACACTTTGTTCGGATGCCACGGAAACCGGAGCAATCTCGTTCTTTCTGCCGCCATCATCATTGGTAAGCGATTTCTATAAGGAAAAGTTTGACCGCGAAGTCGTTCAGCCAGTCGCAAATGAAGACGCCGTATATGAATCAGAGTACAGTTTTGATGTTTCCAAACTGGTTCCACTCGTTTCACCACCACCTGATCCAAACGGCGCCGTACCAGCTAACGATCTAAACGATATCAAGGTGGACAGCGTCTTTGTCGGGTCTTGCACAAACGGCAGATGGGAGGATTTCCGCGCGGCTGCGGATATATTGACTGGTAAAAAGGTCAAGGATGGCATAATGCTGCGAATGGTTCCAGCAACCCGTGAAGTCTATGAGCGAATACTTGGAGACGGAACGATGTCTGATCTGGTGAAAGCAGGCGCTATTGTAAGTCATCCCGGCTGCGGCGGCTGTGCATCGGGTCAGATCGGAATGACCGGCACCGGTGAAGTCCAGGTATCAACCTCAAACCGCAACTTCAAAGGCAAGCAGGGAATGGGAGACACCTACCTCGCCAGCCCGAGAACGGCAACGTGGACGGCGCTTAGGGGCGTAATCTGTAACGAGGATTAAATTTTAATCACAAAGGCATAGAATATTGTAGTGTCGAGGTGTGTGTGTTGTAGTGTCTGAGTATTAGGATTTCTTTCTCGTTTTCGCACTTTTGCACTTTCATACTTTCGCACTTGATACTTGTCACTTGTAACTTCACAACAAGGAGTATAAATGATTCTAAACCAACCAGACTGGCAAAATAAATTAGCTAATTCGCTGATCGAGTTATGCGATAAACGATCAGTTAATTTTCGTAGTATATTGCCTAAAGACGTACCTTTTGAAGCAGGTGTAATTCTTATTACAAAAGTTGAAGATGATTATGAAATTCCCTATTGGATTGAGTGTGCGGACAACATCCGTCACCGGATTCAAGGAGGGTTGCTGATGAGTGGAATGGATGAGAAGGGTTTTTTTAAGGAATTAATAGACAGGAAATTCTACGCTAATCTGGAAGATGCAAAACAATTCTTGCGCGAGAAGTGCATATTAAGATGGCTCAGAATCAAGGATAACCACTACCGCAACGCCCTGACCCATTTCAGCAAAGCCATCTTGATTCCTAAATGTGGGATGATTGGACCGCCGCAGGCTTCGATATTCAATAATAAAAGTGAGAATAAGTGAAGTTTTGGGTTGTAAACTGATTTCACCAATAACTACTTTTAGAAATCCTTGTCATATTATGAATTATAAAGTATCATTAAACACAAACAAAATAATTGTAAACACGTAAATCTTTAAGAGTAATAAATACCACATCTTATATTATGTGGTTCTAATTAAACATAAAACACAAACGAAAGGCTGAAAATGGCTGATTACGTAACATTAACTGACGCTGAATTTGAAGCGGAGGTTATTAAATCCAATATACCTGTATTAGTTGACATCTGGGCTCCCTGGTGCCAGCCCTGTCTCATGGTGGCACCCTTCTTGGTGCAGATTGCGGCTGAATATAAAGGTAAACTCAAAGTCTGTAAACTCAATGTTGATGATAATAAAGAATATGCGATGAAATACGGCATTTCTTCCATTCCGACAATGTTGATTTTTAAGAACGGACAAATGGTTAAGCAAGTTATCGGTGCAATGCCAAAAGCAGAAATAGAAAACCTATTTAAACCCTTTATTTAAGTTGCAAATTACAAGTTACAAGTTACAAGTAATGCACTTTTTCACTTTACACTTGTTACTTTATAGTAAGCGAGGATAAACATATCACCTTACGGTAATATTCACAAACGCGCCCGAGCGGAATCCAAACCTAAAACCAACAGCTTATGGATTCCGCTCGGACTTCTGATCACGATTGCTGTTCTGGCGTTCGTTGAGATGCAATCGCACTTTGTCGAGAGGATCGCCGGTCATTACCTTAACAAGCGCAACCAGGATCGGGAAGCTTGGGGCAGATCATGGGAACAACAACGTCGTACTCAGGATGCCGCCAGGAAGTTGGATGAGGAAGCCTCTGAATCCGCCAAGTTGCGCGCTCGAACCGAACTCGTGTCGAGCTTCGGAGAGTTATTCGACCTGCTTCCAGAAGGACAAGGTGTCCCTGTCTCACCGGCAAAATTCGTTGAATTATACCTTACTCTACCTATAACAATCCGGCAAGAACTCATCAGATCAACTGATTTGATGAAATTATACCGAGGAGACGATTGGTTGCGAGCATCCGTATGGAGAAAGGGAGATCAAATTACAATCTACCTTATCGGTGGTAATAACCGAATGATACAAAGTGTATCCATTAAACAACCACTTACTAAAACCGCTGAAGAGTACGGTAAGACCATTCCCGGAATGTTATCCGACAATCCTGCTTTTAATAACAAAATTTATCTTGCTGAGCGATTCTTTACCATCTTTAAAAAATTCCCGGAATACGAGCGCAATGCCATCTTCACTGATCCTGATATAATGCTTAAACTTCCCAGACAGGTCGTTAGAGTCGGTATTCACCCCCTTGCGGGAGCCGATGAGTTCAGTGTTATAGCTTTTGAAGCTGAAAGCTTTTCGGGAACCAATATCACAACTTACATTATACCTACGGCATCTCTGGCTCGTTTGAAATGGAAACTAACGTGGGATAAATCAGATACTTCCTTAATACCAAAGGAGGTTGACAAGTGAAGAAAATATTGTATCTGCTATGTGGGTTAGTCTTTATCTTTATCCTGACCGGCTTTATAACTTTCCTGTCTCTTGTCTCACAAATTCCACGTTTACCTGATGATTTAAGACTGCTTGCATCATCGCCAACAACTGAAATATACGGTCGTAACGGGGATCTGATAAGTACATCCGGTGGACGTGATTATGTATCGCTGAATCGTATATCTTCCAATTTCCAGAAAGCAGTAATCGCTGCCGAAGACAAACGCTTTCATAAACACCGAGGCGTAGATCATATTGCTACTTTCCGTGCATTTTTACAGAATATTATCCGGTTTGGCGGAGCGCCCGGAGGCAGCTCAATAACTCAGCAATTATCTAAAAACCTCTTCTTCTCACTGGATCGATCATGGAAACGTAAGCTGTTGGAAGCTATGGCAGCTATGGCAATCGAAGACCGATTCACCAAGGATGAGATACTTGAAGCCTATTGCAACTTGGTGCCATTCGGGCAATATTCTTATGGTATAGAAAGGGCATCACGAACTTACTTCGGGAAACACGCTTCTGAACTTGATGTTCACGAAGCTGCGTTGTTAGCTGGTTTACCAAATGCACCATCTCGCCTGAATCCGTTTAGACATCTGGATCGTGCCAAAGGAAGGCAGCAGATTATCATCAGACGGATGGCAGCATTAAATTTGGTTAGACCGAATGACGTTGATAGTTTGATTGCGCTTCCGATTAAACTGACTGATAAAACCAGACGCAAAGGCGGTGGATCTTATGAAGTGGATTATGCACTGGAACTAACGCGGAAAGCAGTTGGTTCAGATCCGGTTAATTATGGTGGAGTCAGAATCAATACCAGCATTGATACTCGTCTGCAAAATTTCGCTCAACGTGCAATAACTTCGGGCTTGGATAAGCTGGAGGAAAAACTCAAACCGCTGAAAAAAGGCAAGGAAAGTCGTCTCGAGGGCGCACTTGTGGCTATTGACGTTGGAACGGGTCAGATTGTAGCGCTTGTCGGAGGTCGTGATTATGCAGCCAGTCCATATAATAGAGCGGTAAAAGCACTTCGACAGCCGGGGTCATCTTTCAAGCCAATAGTTTATTTGACAGCGCTTGAAAAAGGAGAATTCAATCCTGCTACATTAGTTACAGATAAACCTATAGTTCTCCAAATAGATAAGAAACGAACTTGGAAACCGCACAATTTCGATAATAAATATCAGGGCAAGATGACACTAAAGTTAGCCTTGATGCGATCCCGCAACAGCGTTGCCGCCCAACTTATTGAAAAAGTAAGACCGCAAAGAGTAGTTAAGAACGCTTATGCACTGGGGATCACAACCAAATTAGAACCTCATTTGTCACTTTGTCTTGGCGCTCAAGGTCTGACACCTTTGGAAATAACTAATGTGTACGCTACATTAGCAAGAGGCGGCACAGCACTCGAACCTCATCTGGTACGTCGCATTGAACGACCCGGTGGTGAAATTATGTATGAACATCTAACTGCTGGCGAATCACGCTTCGCACCGGAAACCGTTTATCAATTACTCGATATGATGACCGGTGTTTTAGATGGAGGAACCGGGTCAATTGTAAGACGGAAAGGTTTCAAAGGTATTGCAATCGGAAAAACAGGCACTTCAAGTGGTTTTCGAGATTCTTGGTTCATTGGCGCTACACCATACTTAGTAACAGCAGTCTGGGTAGGTTATGATGACAATCACCCGATGAAGCTTGAAAAAGGTTCTGGCGTTACCGGAGCGTCCGGTGCTGCGCCAATCTGGGCGGACTTCATGATTAACGCAACCGCATACGAACCAAGCCGTGAATTCCCGCGTCCTTCAAGGATAAGACGATATTATATTGAACCGGTCAAAGGCGTTATCAGCCAGGAACCGAAAAGCGGTTATATCCCTATTGCGATGCTTATTAGAGATGCTGAAAAACTACTCACTAAAGCAAAACGGGATTCAGTCAAGTAGCGTATCTTAAAGTGTCGGAGTATCGAGGTGTTGGAGTATCGGGATAGCTTGCAATTTTAAGTATAAAACCAAATATTATCCTTTGAATCCTGAGTAGGATAGACATTCTTGTCTGTCAAAGGTTCAACTAACGGGATAGAGCTGACAGACAAGAATGTCTGTCCTACCCAGTGATTTCTTTATAACTCAATGATTAAATTCAGAATAATACTCATTGTATTGCTGCTTCTTTCAGCTAGTGCTTTTTGTGATTCAAGCGATACCGAGGAAGAGAACGTATTTCGTTGCGCCGCATGTGGCAAGGTCATCACCAAGACTGCTGCTGTGGTTGACGGTAAATTGTATCACCCGGAATGCTTCCGTTGTGCTGCCTGCAATAAACAGATCGAGGGTGAATATTTACGCGATACAGATGGTAAATACTACCATCCAGCCTGCCTGGAACGGTTACATCGTCCTGTCTGCGCATATTGTGGTAAATCTATCACTGAAAAGAAATATATCACCTACCAGGGATCGGCTTATCACACAGAATGCTACACTAAATATGTCGCTCCGCGCTGTGATATTTGTGGTGAACCTCTTGAAAACAGTTATATAACCGATTACTGGGGTAATCGGTTTCATCCTCGTCACACAAAGGAATACCCCGTATGCGCCGTCTGCGGAAGATTGATATGGCAGGATGATGGATTTAAGTTAGATGATAAACGCTGGCTCTGTCCGGTTTGTGCTTCTGAATCTGTTACCAGCCCGGAACATGCGCGGCGACTATTAGAAGAGATTCGCGCTGAAATGGCTTCGCTGGGAATCGTTGTTAAAACACTGAGAGTCAGAATAGAATTAGTTGAAAATTCCGCGCTTGTTAAAAAACAAGAACCTTATACTCATTCACACACATTCGCATATATTGAATGGAAAGATGGAAATACTAAACCCGGCGATGAAAGTGCTGTCATCCGAGCCTTGTATGGAGCTCCTGAGGACTTTATGCGAGGTATCCTGGCTCACGAGTTGATGCATGCCTGGCAGCACGAAAACGATGTTTCATCAGCTTCCATTGAACTATTGGAAGGCAGTGCTAACTGGGCTTCCAGTTTGATCTATAAACGTATGTACACAAAGCGAGGGCAGTTTTTTCTGAACGGACTCGATAAGTCAACGGATCCTGTTTACGGTGAAGGTTATAGAAAGATCGCCATTTTTGCTGATAAGAACAACATCCACGAAGTACTGGAAATGTTAAAGCAGGAAGGTGAAAAATAACCACACATCACAAAACAACAATCCTCTAATTGAACTGCAAAACATCTCCATATCAGTACGCAGTTCAACCGGAGTAAGTCAGCTTGCTGATGGTATAAACCTGACACTGAATCCAGGAACCCTCATCCCTATCATTGGTCCATCCGGTTGCGGAAAATCTACACTCCTGAAATCAATTGTAAAACTCAATCCCGTTACAACAGGTGAAATATACATCCTGGGGAAATCTGTCAACTCTTACTCCGTTCCTGAGCTGCGCACCAAGTGTATTTACCTTCACCAATACCCGATTTTGTTTTCCGGTACCGTTGAAGCAAATCTTGTTATGCCTTTCACCTTTAAGATAATCAAACAAGAAAAACCTGAGCGATCCAAACTTATTGATATACTCAACGACGTTGGACTACCGGAAGAAATCCTAGAAGCGCCAACAGTAAACCTTTCCGGAGGTGAGGCGCAACGAATAGCGCTGGCACGGGCAATGCTTGTATCCCCAAGTGTATTACTGCTTGACGAACCGACGGCTTCTCTGGATGTTGACAGTGCAGACATCATTATAAATACAATAACGAAATGGGTAAAGGAAAATAAGCAAGGCGTCATCTGGGTAGTGCATGAAAGGGATGTGATTGAAAAGGTAGGTGTTGATCCGTTGCTTTTTACGCCAGAAGGATTAACAGCAATATGAACGAATATATACCACTAAACCTATTAAATATAGCTATCGCTGCTGGATTTGTTTTGCTTGCAGGTTTAGCATCAATAGCATTACGATTGGGTCTTGCGAAGTCGCTTGGTATCGGATTATTGCGTACTGCGATTCAATTAGGACTGGCAGGTGCTGCTATCGGTTTTGTGTTTGGTATAAAGTCAATTATTTGGGTATTACTATTAGCAGTTGTGATGACGGCATTTGCTGGAAGAGAAGGTGTGAAAAGGTTAAAAACACGTATTCCAGGCAGTGGCTTAGACATTGTGCTGGCGATAAGCCTGTCATCGTTTGTAGTCGCTATATCCGTCACCGGAGTTGTCATCGGTGCGGAGCCCTGGTGGACACCGCGTATATTCATCCCTATTATGGGGATGGTATTAGGAAATTCGTTAACAGGTATCTCGCTTGCACTGGATCGATTTATGAATGCTTGTGTAGAAAAACACAGTGAGATTGAAGCACGTCTGACCCTTGGCGCCAACCTCAACGAAGCAGTACTGCCGGTAGTACGGGATTCCATCCGTACCGGAATGATCCCATCGATTAACGCAATGAACATCGTCGGCGTAGTCAGCCTGCCGGGAATGATGACAGGGCAACTATTAGCCGGCGCAGATCCGAAGGACGCAGTTCTCTATCAGATTATAGTAATGTATATGCTGGTCGCTGCAACGGCTATGGGAAGTATTATCGCTGTGATGCTGGCGCGAAGAAGGGTGTTTACGAAAGATATGACGTTGAGGGAAGATTTATTTGTTTAGTTTAAAGTTCATCCCGAAGCTTCGGGATGAACTCTGAACTTTTAGGTTTAATCTGTTAATATGTTATTCCCCATACACCTTCTCCACCACTGTAGTTGGATAATAATGTTCAAGAATTTCCTTATAGTTATACCCCTTCGCTGCCATTACCCCTGCTCCGATCTGACACATACCAACACCGTGTCCCCAACCGGCGCCTCGCAGAATGAAATTTATCGGGTAGCCGTCAGCGCCTTTTTCAACTTCAATTGAAAAAGCTGCAGACCGAAGATACTTTAGCGAAAGAACATTGCGGATGTTAAGCTCCCGCTGTATGCGAAGATTTTTCATTGTTCCTAATATCTCAATCTCCATCAAACGACCGGAATTTCCACGCTGTAATGGCACGATATCTATAAGATTACCTATGTTCTCACCCGATTTTCTGCGAATGATGTCTTCGAGTTCACGTCGTGAATAGGTAATTTCCCATCGAAAGACCTTATTTGAATTCTGAAGGATTTTCGGTAAATCCTCAAATGCTTCAGTATTACACCAAACTTCAGGTTTCATAGCAATCCATTCAGCCAAGTCGGCTTCTTTGCTTAAATCCAGATTTATCGGTACATCAGCTTTTAAGTCAGCATCCCATTTACCTTTTAGATGCGGACGTCCTGGTGGATTCCAGACGTTAACCTTATCCTCCGTATGTCCACCACAGCAGGAACTATAAACTGCTTCAGTTACGCGACCATCAAGTATTAAAACCTGTCCGTGTGTTTGCTCTACGGCATCCGACGCTCTCTCGGTATAATGCGAACAACCTGTATATGCCTGACAATGCACGTGTGCACAAAGGTCAAATGGATCATTGGGATGCTTCAATCCGATCTTAGAAAGCACCTCGCTTCTTGCAGCAACTGCTTGAGTTTTAAGGGCATCAGCGGGATAATCAGATGGCATTTCTGCAGGAACAACGCCTTTCAAGTAAACCTCGATAGGAACCTCATCAATAGCCATAAGCAAACCACGATGATCTACCCTGATCTCGATTATCCCCGGATATGTACGGTCAACTTCACGCTCCCAGTAAAAACCTGTGCCTTCACGTACATTGTAAAGAGTTGTTAATACCTCTGAATTCCGCGGCACAATCCTGAACCCGTTCTCGACTAAGATACTCTTTTTAAGATCTTCATCAAAAAGTTCTATAGTACCACTTGCAGGTTTAACAACTTGCCTGACAACGCGTGGTGCGAAATCCTCACGATAACCATCAATATATTGTCGAGCTTCCCTTTCGTTCTGCCATCGACCGACTAATACCCTGTACTTGATATTATTGGAAATCATCCGGTCATCTATCAGTATTTCTTCACCAACCTCAACAACGCGCGCCGGATTTTCCTTCTGCGTTATCGAACGGCGCAATTTATCAGCATTATCCCGTCTGGCAAAAGCTGTTGTTAAAATACTGTATATAGCGCGTGCTTCGATTGTTCGATCAGGGATAACATGCCATCGTTTAGTATCATTCAATCCTGATCTAATTATCTCACCTGATAAACTCACTATATCATATTCATTCTGAACTGAGAAACTAATCCGGTCGTATTCTTCCATAATACCGATACGAATAATCGGATTAGGCCCTTTCAATTCACGTTTACGTATACGCTCGGGTTTTCTGCGCACACCGCCGGTGACTGATTGCGATTTAGGTCTTGGCATAACCTCCTCGGAAATTGTTAATTCACTACCTATAATTAGGCAGCAAAGTAGTATGATTATTTTTATATTAGTTGTTGGTTTTAGCAAATGTAAACTCAATCTAAGTTTGCAAGTAAGCAAGTAAGCAAGTAAGAAAGTTATTGATATAAGAGGTAATGAAGCAGTCTATCTGTCAGTTGATGGCACCGGACAATACCAATTCATACCTGCTTACTTGCTCACTTTCACACTTTCTTACTTTCTTACTTTCTCTCTTGCTTACTCAATTTATATCTGTCTTCTGAGACGTTTTATCGGGATTCTTAGCTGTTCCCTGTATTTCGCTACGGTACGACGACGTATCTGATAGCCTTCCTCATTCAATAAACCGGTAAGCTCCTGATCTGAATATGGCTTTCGTTTATTCTCATCCTCAATTAAATCGCTCAGTCTTGTCTTTATAATACGATTGGAAACTTCTTCGCCATTTGTAGTCTTCATCTTTTCACTGAAGAAATACTTCAACTCGAAAATGCCCCAGTCGGTCTGAACGTATTTACCGTTAGTAACTCGTGAAATAGTAGAGATATCCATTCCAATATCTTCAGCAATAACCTCGAGAATCATTGGTTTTATCATGGATGGACCTTTCTCGAAGAACTCAATCTGATGTTCAATAATTGAACGCATAGTATGCAGCATTGTCGTACGTCTTTGATGAATGGCATTAATAAACCAACGAGCGGATTCGAGCTTGCTTGAAAGGTATTCGCGAACTTTTTTGTCTTTTTTCGATTGATTTACATACATTTCGCGATATGCATTGTTGATATAAAAACTCGGCAAATCACCATCATTAAGAAACGGCTCGAATTCCTTACCAACTTTAACCACTATCAAATCAGGAATAACATAATTTTGTTTTTCATCGAAATAGCCCTCGCCCGGTTTCGGGTTTAGTTTCGTTATTACTTCATAAGCAGTGTTAATGTCATTTATATCAACCTCAAGTTTATCCGCCAATATTTCAAATCGTTTATTTATAAAATCTTTCCAGAATTCAGAAATCATTCGCGTGGTAACAGTAAACATTGCTGCGTCAGGTGTTAACGCCTGACCCAACTCGTCATTAGCCAAATGCATTGTTTCGTCAGGTGTTAACACCTGACGAAACTCGACTTGATTATGGTTTAGTTGAATCAACAGGCACTCACGCAAATCACGGGCAGCAATACCTATAGGCTCAAATTCCATAATTGTCTTATGTACACGTGATACTTCTTCCAGTTCACTCCCCGTTGATTCTGCAATATCTTCAAGACTAACTGATAGGTAACCATCCTGATTTATATTGCCAATGATTTCTTCCCCTATTAATATTTCCAGATCAGCCAGACTGTTTAATCTCAACTGTTCATAAAGATGATCGGATAAGGTAGGTATATGTGGCTGGGGAAGTTCATAATCTTCAATAATTGACGAACGATTAGTTGTACGATACTCCCAATGGTCGGTATCGTTTAGTATATTTTCCCACTCGATCTCACGAGGTTTTTCCACTGCTTCTGAAGATGCTTCATCGTCTTCCGAAACATCATCCTTAGTAGCTGCGCTATTTCTAACATCTTCCTTACCGGCTTCAGGGTTATCCTCTGATGGATCTACCTCCTCAAGAAATGGATTCAACTCAAGCTCAGACAAAACACGGAGTTCAAGCTCGAGCAATGGCATCTGGATCAGTTCAGAGCGAAGAATCTGCTGCGGTTGTAGCGTTAGCTCCTGTCGTAGACGAACATCTTGCCTTAAACCAAGCATTGTTTCTTTATATGTTGATTATAGTTTGTCATTCCTTTTTTAAATAGCGCTATCCTACTTCGGCGTGCTCAAGCTTGCTTGAGTACGCCGAAGTAATAGCAGTGTGCTGGTATTATCTGTCCAACTTAAACTTATCACCCAAATATAACTGTCTTGCCTGTTCATCTTTCGACAGAAAGCTCGCATCACCTGACTTCAGGATTGATCCATCGTATAAAAGATACGCTCGATCAGTAATCATAAGGGTTTCATAAACATTATGATCCGTTATAAGGATGCCGATTCCTCTGTTCTTCATTTCACTTACGATCTCCTGGATATCATTAACTGCAATAGGATCAATACCGGCAAATGGTTCATCTAACAGAATAAAGCTCGGATTCGTCGTTAGAGATCTGGCTATTTCCACCCTGCGACGTTCACCTCCTGATAATGTATGTGCTTTCTGATTCGCCAGATGATTAATTGACAAGTCTTCGAGCAAGCTACTCAATTTCTCTTGACGTTCTAAAGAAGTCATTTTCATCATCTCTAGGATAGCCATTAGGTTCTTTGCAACTGTTAGTTTGCGGAATACTGATGGATCCTGTGCCAGATAACCGATTCCTAATCTAGCGCGTTTATACATCGGCAGCTTTGTGATGTCTTTATCATCAAGCAGAATACGACCGGAATCAGGACGTATCATACCTGTTATCATATGAAATGTAGTTGTCTTACCGGCTCCATTTGGTCCCAATAAACCTACGATCTCACCTTCAGCCAGTTCAAGTGAAACTTCTTTAACGACTTGACGACGCCCAAACTTTTTTGTAATATTTTCAATTGTAAGCTTCAATTCTGCTCTCTGAACTCCTTGTCATCAAAAATATTGGTTTCCCTTAAACCAACTCCTTCAGGGACATCTTCAGGAGGATAGAATACTCCTTTCGCACGCCCTTCGAGTATCACTGAAGTCGTTTTATCCAACACAATGGTCAACTCAATCGAATCGGACGCTGAAATATTAACACCGCGATAATTACCGTTCTCATCCCAGATGTGATATTCCCCTTGTGCATTGCCTTCAACGTAAATAATTCGAGTGCTGTCATTTATTGTTGTTAATTCCAGTTTTTCACCTGTAACATAATTCCGTCGAGCATCATCTGTCCTGGGTTTTGAAAGAACCTGTGCACTTCCTATAACAAACATCTTCTCCAACTTGCGTCCAGCATATTGAAGCTCTATAAGGTCGCCAGTTAGCTCATCATCGTTCTGCCATATTACCGGCTTTCCAGAAAGGATTGTCAGACTGGAATCAGGCAGATGACGCAGACTATCAGCAACAGCGCGCATATCATCTCGCGTTAGAACTACATTCCCTGTAAACAACGCCGTTCGCTTATCGCGATTAAAATATAATATATCTGAGGTTATCGCCAAAGTATCCGGTGACTCTCCCTCTTCATCCGGGAGTTTATATACCGGGTTTTGGTCAATTATAGCGCTGTCATCAATCTGGTTCCAATTGCCATGATCACCTGTAATTCGGGAGTTGTCGGATAGAATATCTATAATTACGTTTCCTGATAAATCAACCGTTTCATTTTCTTTATAATAACGTGCAATGCGGCATCTCAAACGCAGACTATCACCTTGTACTATGTCAACGTCTCCTACAGCTTCAAAATCACCAGATAACTCATTATAACTAACTCTGTTTGCATCAATCCTGCGTTCAGGTTCTTGCATTACAACCTTGCCTGTAAGGTTAACCTGTCCTGAATTTGGATTGTATTTCGCTCTGTCAGCAATAATAACGGTTTCACCTTTGCGGATACGCACGTTACCTATCAAATGTCTGACACCTTTGCTGCTGCGAAGGGTATCCGCATGTTCCAGTACAATACGTTCTGCATTTCCTTCATAAGTTGCAGCCATCAGGGGACAAACAAAAAGAACTACCACAAAATATATTTGCCTCATTGGGATTCCATTTCACTTAAATTACAACACCTTTGTGGTCTCTGAATTCTCGGAATTAAAAAATTTATTCCAACTTTCGCCACGTAGTACCGCTGGAGTTTAATATTACCCAATCACTCAAATCAGAAGCAGAACTGAAACCTTGACCGGAGAGACTATCATTATCAGTTATTACCGTCACAAAACCATCTGACATCACTCGATCATTGTCCTGTGTATAATATAACTCATCTGCAAGCAAAACCATACCCGAATCCGACTTCACAATCACGTCGCCTCGAGCTTCCAAACGATTAGTTCTTTCATAAATATCACCTTCATCTGCTGTTAGAACTGCAGAATGATTGCCGTCATTATCGAAAAAATCAACCTTAATCCCACCTGAAAACTGCATTAACTGCTTTGATTCATGCCGTGAAATATGAGGTGCTTTTATATTAAACAAACTTTGCTGACCACGGGTTACATAAACAGTCGATCCGAATAACTCTAATTCAGGTAAGGATTCCTTTTGTATTGATTCCCGGGTATCTATCTTTGTGCAACCTGTAAATAAACAAATAATAACTACGATAGCAATTGTATGAATCAGACTACCCTGTGTAACTATGTTTTCTTTCATCCTTCATCCTTAATCCTTTTCTTTAGTATATTTCCGTGCTTCAATTTTCCATATTCCCTTAGCTTTCATAATCATCTCGATGAACTCACGAACGGCGCCTCGACCTCCATTGCGAGTCGAAACCCAATCCACTGCATTTATCACTTCCGGCATTGCATCCCGAGGCGTTCCGGATACACCCACCAAGTTTATTACTGGAATATCATATAGATCATCACCTATATATGCAACTTGATTACTATTGAATCCAAGTCTCTTAATAATTTCTTTGTAAACTATATCTTTATCGGTAAAACCCTGATGAAGTTCCTCAATGCCAAGCTGCTTGGCTCGAATCTCAATTAAAGATGATTTAACTCCCGTTATAATTCCAATAGTAATTCCTGCGCGTTGCGCCATTACAATGCCAAATCCATCACGTAGATCAAAACCTTTGGCTTCTACACCATCTGAATTTAAATAAGACCGTCCATCGGTCATAACACCGTCTACGTCAAGAATGATCATTTCAATCATTGCAGCACGTTCTCTCAAATCAGCAGATGACATATTATATTTGACCTCTTTTTTGGCTTGAAGTTTGCACACAAATTTACAATCTTATTTGACCGATGTCAACTAAACTATTAGATTTTATACATCATAATTAAGTGAAACATACTCTATTACGCAATTAAAACACAGATACCACTTGCACACGGCACATAAGAGCACTATATTAGTTTTAAACTTTGGGTTTTTGAGTATAAAGAATTAAGAGAGTGTTAACAAAGTTGCATTGTTGTTGCCGTTGTTGTCTCAACCTCAACTGTCTGGCTTGAGGACAATCCCGACAGCAATTTAAAAACCGCTTCGTCGTTAATACCCTTAATTATTACGGAGGGAAAATGGTAAACAGACGTATTATCAAACCACCAACCAAAAGACAGCAACAAGTTTTTGATTTTATTGCTGAAGAGATGCACATTCGTGGACGACCTCCCACCTTACGCGAAATTGGTACGCATCTGAGTATTGGCTCGACAAACGCTGTACGTAGTTTACTCACAGCATTAGAACGCAAAGGATATGTTCGACGCAAAGCTTATTTATCTCGTGGTATTGAACTGCTTAAAACACCACATAATGTCAACCTGGGTGGTATTGTCAGTGTTCCCATAGTTGGTCGAGTTGCTGCCGGTCAACCACTGCTTGCTGAAGAAAACCTTGAAGGCAACATTTTAATTGACAAAGACCTGCTTAGAGCCAATGATGGTTTCGCATTAAAGGTCAAAGGACAATCAATGATTGAAGCCGGCATCCGCGATGGTGATATCGTTGTTGCTCGACCTAACCAGTCCGTTGAAACAGGTTCAATCGTCGTAGCAGTTATTGGTGACGAAGCTACTGTTAAATACTTCTATCCCGAGCGAGAACGTATTCGCCTGGAACCAGCTAATGCACATTTTGGACCAATAATCGTAGAAAAGAATACTCCAGGATTTCGCATTGCCGGCAAAGTTGTCGGACTCTATCGCAAATATTAATTTATTGCACTACTCATTCTGTGTTAACCTTAACGGATTTCTTCAAACCCGCTGGCAGACACCCTCGTCTAACAGCAGATAATAACAAAATGGGTAGATGCTATCACACGAGGTCGTGTGCCAGCGGGAGTTAACACAGAATCTTAGTGTATATCCTTATCTTATTATTTACAATTTATCCGGATTAGGCACCCTTGAGACATCCCTTGATGTAGAATCTACCTTTTAATTGTTTTTCACTTGATTGATCCTGCTAAATACCTTATATTATTAGTTACATATAGATTACTTCTCTTCTGCTCGCAGTGGCATTAAAAAAAATAGTACACAATAACACATTAAAGCCCTTTTAAAACAGGAGTTCAGGGTGGTTAACGTATTAGTTGAGGTTTCCAGCATTTCGATATTTCCCCCTTTGCAGGGAGGATATGTGGTTATCTTAAAGGAAAAAACAGGGGAAAGGTTATTACCTATTTATATAGGTGCACCAGAAGCGCATAATATTTCCCTGGTATCGCAGGAAATTAAGTATGTTAGACCTTTAACCTATGATATGTTCAGCAACATCCTGCAACAAGCTAATATTAAGATTGAGTACATTTCCATTAATGAATTACGCGATAGTACATTTTATGCAGATATAGTATTCATGGCTGAGAACAGGAAATGTAAAATTGATGCTCGTCCTTCCGATGCAATTGCTCTGGCAATTAAAACCAAATCCCCAATATTTGTTAATTCCAAGGTTTTAAATGAAGCTGGTGGAACACCTGGAAAAATTGACTTTAGTTCTAATAACAAAGGTGAACGTATACGAGTGCTTAATAAGCAGTTGGAAGAAGCGGTTGAAATTGAAGCATACGAAGAAGCTGCCAAAATTAGAGACCAGATTCGAAGCCTTGAAGATCAGAAGCAGTCCATATAAATATTGAGTGCATTTCAACTTAGAACTTTCGATAATAATCGTTAATGTACTTCATAGTTGCTAAGAGTGTTCGTGATTGTCATTTCCTTGAAAAATCGTGCCATATTTAACAACTAATCAGGAACACTAATAATAATCAGGAGAACCGTTAATGGACAACGATGTTGATATTAAGAAATCGTTTCTCTTCAAGAGGTTGATTCTTACATTTCATGGCGCAGCAATGCAACAGATGGGCAAACTTATTGATCCCATCAGTGGAAATATCGTTCGCGATCTCGATCAAGCATCGTTCTCGATAGACACACTTGATATGTTGCAGGAGAAATGCCAAGGCAATCTTACAGAAGATGAGGCAATCTTTTTTGAACATTTATTATCAGAATTGAAACTAAACTATGTGGATGAAGTCGGTCGTACGGAAACTCAACAGGAGAAGACCGAAGAAACAACCACAGAATCACAATCAGAACAGGCTGGCAGCTCCAAAGCAGTCCCTGATCTGGAATAATTGGAGGCATCTTATGAACCGGAAGCACCTAAACTTACTCCTTGCGCTGCTTATGCTGATGATAGTAGCGCTTCCCACCACGGCACAGGACCGTGAAGATTGGATCAAATGGACTCCTGAAAATGGGACTCCTATCAGACAGGGATGGCACACTGAATGGTTTCGCGGTGGTGAATCCCGCGATATAGGTCAAAATACGGGTGAAGTAGTATTTGTCTGGTCAGATACACGCTCCACTGATCGTGGAGTCTATCTACAGATGGTTGATATTGAAGGCAATCTCAAGTTTGACGGATACGGGCTTTTGGTTGCAGACACCGATGGTCGCCAGGAGGATCCTGCCATCTGGCCATCTCCCAACGGTGACTGGTTCATCGCATGGGAAGACTTCGATGCAGATACCTTAGGCAATATTTACTGCACAAAAATCAATTCCGATGGTGAGTGGCTCTGGTCGCAAAACGATGACAAAGGCGTTCCCGTCTGTACGCTTGACAACTCTTTTCAGGAAGATATTCGAGTCGTTGATGATACCAACGGTGGCTGTATTATTGCCTGGAAAGACAAACGTCGCGGTGATACCGGAGACATCTTCGCAATGCACATAAACAGCGATGGAAGTCTTGATCTCGGAAACTGGCCTCGTAATGGTCGGGCAATAGTTGCTGAAGCGGGCGCACAGGTTCAGATTACCGCCGATTTAGATGGTGAAGGAGGAATGATCATTGGCTGGCAGGACGGCAGGCTTGATGATGATTATAACATCTGGGCGCAACGAATTACACCTTCAGGTGAACTGCTATGGGGTGAAGGTGAAGGAATTATGATATGCAATAATAATAGATACCAGGAGTTACCGAAACTTTGCCCCGATGGTGACCATGGCGCTTTTTTCTGCTGGATTGATCACCGTAACTTTGATCAACAACCGTTAAGCAAAGATATCTATGTCCAACGTGTTAACGGCGCAGGTCAATTACACTGGGGTGAATCTGGCACTCCTCTTGGTATTCTTCCGGAAGAACAAGTTGGAAACCGTATTGTTGTAGCAGGCAATGGAGCAGCAATTGTTATGTGGGAAGATAAGCGAGATGAGAGAGATACTTATGATATTTACACGATGCGCATTAGTGGCGTAGATCGGATGTTAAAGGAATGGGATCCTGAAAGCGGTGTTCCGGTTGCAGTTACTAACCGCAACCAGCAACAAGGTCGTCTTTATCCTGATGGATCCGGAGGAGCTTTCTACGTCTGGGAAGATGAGCGCGCAAATCCTTACCCGGAACTTGACATCTGGGCGCAGCATATTGATAATGAAGGCAATCCTGTCTGGCAGGATAATGGTGTTATCGTCTGTGATGCGCCATACCTTCAACAAGCGCCACTGGTCAGGAGTGCAACAAACGGACGCAGCGTTTATTCGTGGGAAGATCAACGTAATGGCAGCCAAACAATTTATGTCCAATTGCTCAATGAACATGGTGAACCGGAATGGGAAGAAGATGGCATCGCTTTAGTTGATAGTATCAGTGGCAATACTTCCAGTTTGAAACTTCTTTCGCGAATGAATGGTTCTTTCGCATTAGCCTGGCTCGATGGACGCAGAGGCGGTCTCGGTTCAATACCTTATTTTCAGTACTGCCGGGATGCAGGAGATCGTGTTGAATCGTTGATGAACAATGATGGCGCTCCGGTTTTTTCCGGAACGCGCGGTGGCAGCGCAGTTCCCGATGCTGTACTTGATAATGAAGATGGTATGTTTGTTGTCTGGCAAGACCAACGTACCAGTAATGACGTTTATTGTATATATGCTCAACGTATAAATGTGGAAGGTGAAGAACAATGGGGTGAAAGCGGATTGTTGGTTTCCGAAGAAGACGCCATGTATGAAAAAGCTCATCCGCATGTTTGTAATGATGGTGATGATGGTATTTTCGTTGCCTGGGAATCACGTACTGAGGATGGTTTTGTAAACCTGTTTATGCAGCATATCAACGGTGATGGCAATCTGCTTTGGGAGGAAGATATTACTCAGGTTACTTTACATGAGATGGACGAACTCATTGAATCATTCATTTCAGATGGTGAAGGAGGAGCGATATTATTATTTCAAGGCAATTATCCTCTAGGGGGTATTGATCAGGACATCTGGGCATTGCGGATAAACGGAGATGGTGAGTATATCTGGGGTGATGAAGAGGAAGGAAGCATTGTTATTACTGATGCACGACTTAAGCAATCCGATGCAGTAATTAAAAGACATCAAAATGGTTATATTGTTGTCTGGGTTGATGGTCAAGATGATGACGGCGGTCAGCCTCAACTCGATATTTTCGGGCAATTCATCAACCCTGACGGCTCATTCCGCTGGCGGGAAAATGGTGTGGCTATTTGTGGATTCGAATATCATCAAGCTTCACCTTCAATTGCAATTGACAATGAAACCCATATCTGGGTAGCGTGGGTAGATCACAGGTATGCCGGAAGCCAGAGGCGACGTGATATATACATTCAAAAGTTCAGTTGTCGTCCAACGGACGGTTTCCAAGTAATAACTCTGCTCCCCGAGGATAGTGGCATCGGTGTATGTACCGCAAATTCCGATCAGGTTAATCCTCAATTAGTACACGATGGCAACAATGGTATGTGGGTTGTATGGGAAGATTACAGAGGCGGAGTCTTGTCAGATATATACGCTACTCATCTTAACGAAGAAGCAACCCCCATTAGAGACTGGGGTGAAAACGGACGCATTATCTGTGACGCCTTCCATAGGCAGGAAACGCCACATGCGGTTTCATTATACCCTTATGCTCACACTGGTATCGTTGCAGCTTGGACAGATATGAGAGCTACCGGTAAAGAAGAATTGTATAATATCTTTGTCCAGCGGATTGATGACAATATTGTTACTGCCGGTCTTCCCGAACCGACTGTAATTCCCATTGGGTTTGCCCTGCAGCAAGCATACCCCGATCCATTCAACTCAATGACAACGATACAGTACACCGTACCTGTTGATATTCAGATAGAATTAAATCTATATGACATTACGGGACGTTTGGTTAAGGAATTGGCTACCAAGCAGGCTGTCGCAGGAACACATTCAGTATTAATTGATGCTGAAACATTAGCAGCAGGATCGTATATAGTGCGTCTTGAGGCTGAACATGTGAAACTTGAACGGAAGATACATTTGGTGAAATAATCACGCGGGTAGGACAGACATTCCTGTCTGTCAACAAGGGAATGGATGACGCAGACATCCCTACCTGTAAAAATACCAATAGCACAATATCTGCCTGTGTATTACAAACAGAAATCGGGCTTGTCATCAAGCCCGATTTCTGTTTTTGAAAGACGCATTAGTAACCAATTTTTTAGCACCTTCAACAAATCGCTCTCTATGCGAAATTGCTTTACCTTACCAAAACCAACTTTGTAGTACTAATCTTATCATTACTATCCAATCTGATGATGTAAACTCCCGTTGACAAGCCCGATGCATTGATATTTACTTTGTAAACACCTGCTTGCTGGAAATCATCTTTAACAACATTAATTTCCTGTCCGGTTATGCTATAGATTGACATCTTGACTTGACCCGGTTTTAATAAAGTATAACTGATAATGGTTTCAGCGTTAAAAGGATTAGGATAAACCGAATTAATTCCGAATTCCGCGGGAATTCCATCCGCCAAGTCTTGTCCAACCGCCTGCTGAGATGAATTGTGATACTTAAAGCCTTCACGCGGAAGTTCAAGGTCATCGACATCAGGTAGATCATCTATCGGTACATTCTGATAGATCATTCGATTTTCTGTGGTTTCTTCACCTAAACCAGAAGCATCCGGCGCCAATTGATAGAAGATATGCAGACAATCATCAACCATTTCAGCAATAGACGGGAAGTTCTCATCGCAATACTCTTCCTCGTCATTATCTTCATTTTCAGTTCCGGTTAAATTGATTGCTTCCGACCACGTCTCCCCGCCGTCAATTGAAATGGCAAGCATAACTTCTCCTAAACACGAGGCGTTTACATTTACATCGTCATCCGTGATCTGCCTGAAAACGCAGTAGAGATTGCCATCCTCGTCAACTCCAAGTGAAGGACGGTCGACATTGCTGTTCAGTGCGCTATGAGCGCTGCCGTTTTCATACCATCCATCAGCAACCAATGTCAAAGTGTCACTTTCAGAATCCCAATGCCATATAAAGCTCTCTTCGGTTGTCCAGGACTCGACCGGTGGATTGAATTGCTCTGTCGGATCCGCCCAGTAACCTCTGGTTGTAAAGACAACATGTACAATATCACCAACGTAGATTATATCCACGTCATTGTAAGGTCTTAGAGTATCACCATAAGCATATACGCCATTGCGATCTTTGTCCGCTTCGATTGTACTTGTAATATTAATCGCTTCTTCGATATCCCATTCTTCCCCATCGGGAGATTCATAAAGATATAGATCATTATTCATTGTGTGCGCTGTGGTGTTCGCCCACCCTTCCGGAGCAGGAACTCCGACTAAGTTGTGATGCCAGGCAAGAGCGACTTCATCGGAAGTTCTGGATGCCTGGATCCGTTGTGTAATTCCTGTGCAGGTCTCAATGTCATTTATATGACCAACATCCCAATCGTTTAAGTCCTCCCCAGGTTCAGCGTGCCATAACACCACGTCGAAAGCAACCGGGCCGTCGCCACCCATTTCACTGGTGCTTGCTGTAACGTGAGCGTTGAGGTTTCTGTCAATTGTACCTTTAACGCCCAACGGAAGAACCATTCCCTGAACGTTAAATCCTATCTCGGAAAAACTTCTATATCCCCATTCAAAATCGATAGACATTACTGCGCGCCTGGAAGCATAATAAAAGCAGACCGGCACGATGAAATCACCGTCAATATACAGATCAATGGAGCCATAACCTGAACGATCCACTTCATCGGCCCTTGTAGCATTATTCTCGAACTGATCAGCTATATCGCCTTCCTCATCGCTGTAGAAATTATAGAAAACATGCCGCGTAACATGGTTTTCGTCAACGGCTTTTGTCCAAACGAAATGAGTTCCTCCAAGCCGATCCCTAGCTATCATTTTACCGATGGTACTGGTGTGTTGGTTATACATCCAGGTTGTACCGACTTCATAAGCTTCGCCATAATTGACGGCTTGAACAGTGTTCAAAGAGAAAAATATCAATAATAGGATTATTGATGGGATTCTGAAGTGTTTCATTTGATTACCTCGGTTTTTACCGTGGAGAACGCAGAGGGTTTTTTGTTTAATGGCTGTCAACTTACTGCGGTTGACAGACAGGAATGATTGATGTGTAAAAATCCTTAATGCGTGGTGTCGGGTGCCCTCACCTGACTACCAATCTACTAATTATTCTGATGTTACGGTGTCAGGTGAGGGCACCGGACACCACTGATTGGGGTTTTTACACATTAATTAAGTCGGTTATGCCTTTAGCTCAGCAATGTATAAAATTAATAACACCGGAGTAGCGAAGCTTGCTGCGCGTCCACTTAATAATACCGGAGTAGAAAAGCTTTCTGCGTTCTCGTACGGTGGCGCATGCGT
>JAVCDD010000375.1 GCA_030765125.1 Candidatus Hatepunaea meridiana | reverse complement strand
GTCCACGCGCTTGGCACCGTCCGTAAAATCAAGGATGATCCATTCTGGACGATAACCATGGATTATTCCTCCCCCCCCTGAGCACAAGGCTCGGACGCTCCGCCCGACGGATGAAAACGAGATTGTGACCGTCTTGACTCACAACGTTCTTGAACTCGCTCAGGTGTCCATCGCCCTTCGTCCTATCGAACCCATCAAGGATATCCTTGACCTTCTCAGGCAGAAGAAACTCTTGGAAACTCTGCTGGGGGCGACGCACTGTATCCTTGAGTTTCATCCTGGCGAAACCGCTTTTGTGTGTCTTATCCAGATGAAAAACAAGTCTAAGGTCCGACCAACGGTTATTGTAGATAGCGAACAGCAAAGCCGTGGTGTCGAAGTCCTCTTCGGTCTTCCGACATGTTTCGAGCACACCATCAGTAAGAACCCCGTTTGCGAAGTCGACCGTGGCGATCTTCGATTTATACTTGGCGAATTGGTCTACGAGGAGATACGAAAGGAGTTCGTCCTTGCAGGAGCGTAACCTGTCCTTCTTATATTGGACTGAGCCCGTACCGTCCAGACCGAGGTTCATGCATAAGAGGTTCACTTGACGACCGGTACGTCGGTTGACCCAGTCGGCAACGAAGCCGTCCTGTCTGGAACGAGCGAAGAAATCCTCCAACCCCATCTCCAGGTCATTCTCCCAAAATGTAAGAGGTGGTTCACCCAAAGGTTCTATCGCTAAATCAAATGTTTGTGTCATCATCTATCCTCATTTCCGTTTATATTGATCATTCTGGATTAACGATATTTCGGTCTGACTGCCACCACCTTCCTATAATACGCAGATCATCACCGGGGTCAATGGAAGTCGGACGATGCTTGGGATTCTCCGGTCTGAGCTCGATTATATTATCACGGATGTAGAGTCGCTTCACAGTGCCCTCATCACCAATTAGAACCACAACAATGTCTCCACTCTCAGCTATAGGCTGCTTACGGATCACAACAAAGTCACCGTCGTTGATACCAGCGTCAATCATACTGTCTCCTTTCACCTTAATAGCAAAACAGCGACCGCTACACGCGATCCGCTTCTCAACCAATACCTCACCGATGATATTTTCCTCCGCAAACATCAGATGCCCGGCAGACACCTGCCCAACCACCATGACTGGCTCCATGCCGGTGAATTCTACATCTGGTTCGCGGATGATAGTAATCCCTCGAGCCTTTCGTGGTTCACGCCTCAAGTAGCCTTTTCGAACAAGCTGGTTCACTTGGCCATAGACGCTGATAGACGATATACCAAGCATTTCCCCAAGCTCAATCATCGTAGGTGGGAAGCCACGCTGGTTCATAAAAGTACGGATTTTTTGCAACGTCCGGTGCTGCGGAGCTGTTATCTCCTATACGGGGCGTCTGCCCCTGGGTTTTGTGGTCATTTTTAATTCTCGCCGTAATTCTTTAAGTAGTCAAGGTCATTTCGACAATTATAAAGACAAGGTAATACCTAATATGTATTAGGTCAAGAGTAATGGTTCTACATCTCCGCTAATTATGAAGATATCAGAATAGGATGCGGGTGAAATGAGACAATACAAAATGGCAAAAAAGGGGGAGGACGAATTAATGATAGGATTGAAATGGGACTTATATATTTGACTCCCTCAACGTAAAATAAAGCGGTAGGAAGATGCTAACTACATTTTTAGAACGAGACAATTGTATTCATGTTTGTTGTGAATTAATGGAAGAATATGAAGATTTAGCTAAGCTTGCAGTGGAAATGGATGAGAGATTTGGTTCTGATGAACACATAGATGTTTTTTTATAAAACCAAACGTCCTCAATATCTATTTTCCATAAATATTTGAGCTAATGGAAGAGGTACGTAAACGTTATCCATGTGCAAGCGATGAAGCTAAAGCAAGGGCTGAATTAGGGTTGTAAGTGTCGTTTCAACCATTGTTCAAAGTGATTAAGGAGCCTTCCGCTTCGTTTTAGTGTTATTTCTGTAATAAGGATATTGTCATTTGGATCTAATAAGTCTTTTATCGTTATCCAGATTTCTGATTCGGTTAAAGAACAATCTATCAGCCATGAATGGTTGGGGATTGTAACACCTATGGTTAATTCACCTAAGGGGATAAGGGTTTGGTAGATTTTCAAATTGATGTCGTGTTCCGCATTTGCAGCAATATAATCAATCAGATAAACAGCCATTTTTCTAAACTCCATTTAGATTTGTTTTGTGGGTATATTAAATTATGGAAATATGTTGATAAAGTCAAGTTTTGATCATAAGGGTTTTAAGTATATAAGTCCCATTGAAATATATTACCGAGGCGTCACGCGTTCTTTGAGCATGCTTACCCATATCTTACGCTGGCGGTTCCAGTGGGGGATAGCAGCGATGGGACGGAGGTCTCTTTCGCAGATTGGATCACGTCCCTTCACCGTCCGCGGTAGAAATAGAATCTCTTCCTGAATGTCCGGAGCCAGAAGAAGCAAATTCATTATCTGAGTTATCCGTGCCCTACTCACTTTCCCGAGACGAGCAAGATCTGCATAGTCGCGCACTTTACCGGTATTTACCAGTTTTTCCAACTTGATTGCCAATGCCATCAGTTTAGAAACCCGGGGGATATTCCCCGGGTTGACCGGTGACGACGCTGGCTCTTCACCTTCGATAAGTCGCCTTCTACCGTTGCGTCCTCGTTTGAAATGAATTTTGCAATTAATCGTTAGTTTCATTTTACCTCCTTCGTTTCCGGTGTTTTCCATCAGTTATTTATCTCGCTGGTTTGTGTGCCGATAATTCCTGATTCCTGAGCCAGCAATTTGATCCCAGTCGGACGGAAGGTTATACTCAACATTCCCTTCTCACCATCATAACCAACCTTTTCAATAAGAAGATGAAGCACCCTTGTTCGCTCCCGGGGTGATAACGACTCCCAGATTGGATCAAATCCACCAAGAGCAGTTGTGAGCTCCTTCTCATGAATCAGTTCACGGTTCTTCAGGGCAATCTCTTCCTGAAGGTTCTCAGCACGTTGCCGTCCAAAACGGATCTGATCTTCCAAATCCGCAAGCATGGTGGTCTTAGGTGTATGGTCATCAAAGCGTTGTGTTGTATCACTGACCAGTCTGTGAACATCTTTGGCGTACCGTTTTATCTCTTCTTTCACGTTGCGAAGTTCGTTTTCGAGCTTTTCAACACTCGCTTGGATCCGACTGCGTGCCTGCTTGAGCGTTTCGGTGATCAAACCACTATCACGTCCGATACAGCGGATGCGGTCGATCACAAATCTCTCGATTTCAGCAGCAGGTATAGATTTCGTCGGGCATGAATGCCATCCCTCCCTTTGAGCTCTTGAGCAAACATAATAACGGTATAAGGTATTCTGTTTTTTCTTAACAGTGCATGCGTGAACCATTGCGGATTGACAGGGTATGCAGTAAAGCAACCCTTTCAATAACGCATTATATTTATTCCGAACCAGCTTGCCACCATTTCGTCCGTTGCTCTTGAGGAGTGTTTGCACACGACGCCATAGTTCCATTCCGAGAATAGCTTGATGTTCTCCTTCGTAGAACTCACCCTTGAATTTGACTTTCCCGATGTAGATTACGTTGGACAGCAATCTGAATAGGTTGGTCTTATCAAAGGGTTTCCCGCCACGTACTCGTTCTTTTTTAGTAATCCAGTGCTTAGTCGTCCATCCACGACGATTCAATTCCTGAGCTGTTGACAGCAGTGATTGGTGCTCCAGATAAAGCTCGTAAATTGATCGGATTCGTAATGCCTCTTCTTCGTTGATGATCAGACGTCCACCACTTGGATGGATGTCATAGCCTAACACAGGGTTACCGCCGATCCATTTTCCTTTCTTGCGAGCTGCTGTAATCTTATCCCGGGTTCGCTCTGAGATGATCTCTCGCTCGAACTGGGCGAAAGAAAGCAGGATATTGAGAGTCAAACGTCCGATCGAATGAGTCGTATTAAACTGCTGCGTCACGGAAACGAAGGAAATGCC
>JAVCDD010000297.1 GCA_030765125.1 Candidatus Hatepunaea meridiana | reverse complement strand
TTTCCCGCCCCCATACTGAAGACATACAGCCGCGAGAGCGCCATCGCCGAGAAGTTCGAGGCGATGGTTAGGCTCGGTTTGGTCAACAGCCGCATGAAAGACTTCTACGACATCTGGCTTCTGTCGAAGCGATTCGACTTTGACAGAAGTATTCTCTCCGATGCGATTAGACAGACATTCAAGAGGCGAAGCGCCGAGATTCCAGAAATTCCTATTGCATTCACTGAGGATTTTTTTACAAACCCGGCTAAGGTCACTCAATGGCGAGCCTTCATTGCAAGGAAGCGTATAGACGATGCGCCTACAAATTTGGCTGAGGTCGTCGAGGCGATAAAGACCTTTCTGAAACCGGTCATTGACAATCTCAAAACAGACAAACCGATGGGGGATGCATGGAAGGCTCCGGGACCTTGGCGGTCCCAACATTTCCAAGAAAGCCTTGATAACATAAATGAGATTCATTCTGAAACCCTTAATAAACTGACTGAGTAGCTTCTACTCATTGACTTCCTCCAGTTCTGCATCTTCAGTATCCTCGATGTTATATCCGTCGCCCGGCAACGCTAGAATCTCTTTCCCAGAATCGAGTTCCTTCTGCCGCTGTCTCGTCTTCTCAATCAATTCCAACGCCCACTGCGCCGGACTCGGCAGGTTAATGTCCATTCCCTTCCGGGCATGTCTGGTAATCTTTAGCGCTTCCAGATGCCGGATGAGTGTCTTGGAAAGGAAGTCCAAGCTGTTAGGCTGGGCATCACCTTCAATGGCGCGCTGCAGTCGGATAAAAACCATTCCGGCGGTCACAGCGATAGCATAGTCGGAAGACTCATTCATATCCGGAATATCTTTCTTCAACCCGTCCATAAATTTATTGAACATCACCTCCTCACCGGGCTTCAGGAAGCGATCCACGAAGCAGCCGTGCACCAGCGCATGTAAATTATTCTTGGGAGCACCACCACGGTTTTTAGGATTGGCGCCATGAACCCGACATACGGCATATCCCTTAACCGCCGGATTTTTGCATCGCTCTCCTGATCTTTTTGCTTTAGCAGTACATCTTTTAGCATCCTTAAAAGCCATATTCAACATCCATGATTTTGAGGGTAGATCCTATTTCACAGCAGCAGCGCGGGCAGGCGTTATTGCTATGATATCCGGAATATTCATCACACTTCATTCGATAATCCCATTTTTCAGTAATCATCATTTTTTATGTGGAGGATAGGGTTTAATCTTCCATCCTGTCCACTTATCCCACCTAACCAGCCGGAAGACATACTGCGGAAACTGTGCAGCTGCGACCTTAATCTTGACATTGGCGTCATCCATCATAAATCCTTTTACCTCGTGAAATTCTATAGAACCATCCGGCAGCATAACTTCGAAGTCCGGTTTATAGTAGGTGCGGTCAGCCAGTTTCAGGTTGTGTCGTTCAAAAGAGAAGCTGTGTATCTCACCAGCTAACTGCAGAGTGCGCAGGTGATCGGCATAGCGTTTTTCTAGCTGGTTCATGCCGTACTTAACAACAGTTCTGCCTTTGGCACGGGAATAATTGTGACTCATTTCCACTAATTCTCTCAACTTTTCACAAACTTATATGTGAAATTAAATGTTTATTATATATATATTTACAAATATATATCACATATAAAATGTGAAAATAAATATCTGTTATTATATATATTTAGCCTTACTTATCACGAAAATAGGGGGGGGGTAGTGCCTCTATACAGCTATTAGGCTATCGATTTTCGTGATAAGTGTGTCTAACTCCTTAAATAATAAACAGTCAATTTCACATTTTGGTTTGTGAAAAGTGTGAAAAGGTTTTTTATCAATAATAATAACAGATACTTGCTTTCACATATCATTTTGTGATAATGCAACATAAGCCTCTCTTTTGCGTCCTAAAGTTTTCATCATAATCCTGGCTATAAATCCACCAAGAGTTAAGGAATCGAGGATTATCCTCCTATCCTTAGGAGGATGTTTAGTGAATGGTTTTCGCCTCCCCATTTCATATTCCGTCAATCCATCATCGCCAGCATTCAGAATAGCAGATATGAACTCTTTTGAGTACCTTTCAAAGTCGCTGTCGGCGACTCTCGCCAGGACTTCGATAGCCAATTGTTCGGTGTAGTATGAGACGAACTTTATTGCCCAAAGGGCATTCGATTCATTAACAAGCGGTTTGGAAGGTTCTTCAGCGCAGGCGCAGATCAATGCGATCTTGTCAGCATGTTCCCACGCTCTCCCCCAAAGCGCCTCAATCCCTGTTCCCTCTTTACTTTTCATAATTTTATCGATTTCCGCTTCAAGGGTATTAAACCGCTTTATTGCCTCTTTAGATTTTGAAACGACGAGAGGATCTGCAGAATTAATTCCCGGCAGATTTTCATGTCCGTTTCCGGGGCAGTGAATAACCTCTTGAATCCACTCAAGGATTTTTACCGGTACATCTTTCCGGATGATTCTTTGTTGCTGCTTTGGACGTGGATTGCGCGAATTATCGACAACAATGAATCGGTTCAAGTAACCTGAAACTACATGACTCGATGTGATTGCTTCATACAGGGTTTCCGGTGTTGTTGTCGCATGGATAGAACAGCATGGATATAGAATTTCAACACGCGGTCGACTTTTCTGATCTGCGTATTCCGTCCCTTTGTAAATGATATTTGTAGAGCTGAACAGTTTTATAAAATTGGTCAGGATTTCCACATTATAGCGTCTGACGTTGTTACCTTGCAGGGACTTCATCATATGTCCGAATTCGTCCAACTGAAACAAGACGTTAGGGGTCATTTCGACTCTTGTCAGCAATCCCTGACCACTGGCAATATTTTCACCACCATTAAGATGGGTGAGACCTGATTCGTTAAATATCTTATTGATAACCTTTCTTGGGTGGTCTTTACCGCTGGCAGTTTGACCGATACTAATCAGGTATAAGTTGGTTCTGAGACCGGTTTCACTGCAGAACCTGCGTCCCAGAACGGTCCCCGCCAGGGCAAATGCTGCGTTTACTGCAAACATCCGTTGCGGACGAATGGATGTTTCCAGGATATAGCGGGTTATGTCACCCAATATACCGGGAGGATTATCCAGCCCAACCGGGGATGTTTTTGGTTCCGGGTGCTTAGCCACCTGAACATTGGTATTGACTCCGGATTTCAGCTCCATCCATCCGTTCTGCTTCGCCAACCAGAAGATAGTCGACAGGCTGACTCCGCCATCATGTGCGAGGTTTTGCCAAGTCCGAGTCTGATTGCGGGGCTCGAACTTCTCTGACTGCATCGACCATTCGGTCCATATACCATAAGCTTGTTGTCCGACTCGGGTAGATTTCAATGCCATGGCAACCTTCAGCCAGATTTCATACGGATCGGCATTGATGAAAGCTAAGGCAGATCGCAATTCCTGGACCTTTACCGGAGAAAGGACAATATCCTCAACCTCCACTGGTGCAGGTGATCGGGAATTAAGACAAAGAGTAGCGAGCCAGTCGGGCACAACACCGACGATCACTCCGTCTGTCGGGTCGTTCGAAGCCTCCCATTCATAGCGTCTTCCTGACCGGTGCAAGCTGGGCGGAGCGACGACATAGCCTCCGTCGGCGCGGATATCGACACAGGGTCCGATCCTATCCTGACCGGACGTCAACCTAATGCCATCAGGATAAGTGAAGTACAGGTGCCGACCACCACTGCCTGTTATC
>JAVCDD010000217.1 GCA_030765125.1 Candidatus Hatepunaea meridiana | reverse complement strand
TTGATTATGCCATGAATACAATTTCCATGACTGAAAACAAATCAATGATTACAACAGTTTACAAAAGGTGCGAAACTTCAGTAAATATGAATAGCGGTGGGTGAAACCCACCTGATCAAATTCCAAACCCTATAGCGACCCTGAAGGAGTCGAATAAAACATCCTGTTCATCCTGTATATCCTTGTCCAATTTCTTCCGGTTCATCCGGTTAGAGATATAGCCGGAACAAACCAAATTGAATAAATTCCACCGCATCTTCCAGAATAGAAACCTTACCCTGTTATGGCTTGGTCAGATGGTGTCGCAAAGCGGTGATTCCATCTACCAGATCGGTCTTATGTGGCTCGTGCTGGAGCTTACCGGTTCGGAGTCAATAACCGGACTGGTAGCGATGGCTGCCTATCTGCCGGCGGTTCTGTTTTCATTGCTTGCAGGAGTGGTCGTTGACCGGTATAACAGGCGCAGGATAATGCTCGGTGCGGATGCTTTCCGATTTGCGATTATCCTACTCCTGCCCGTTGCTCATCTGATGGGGCAGCTTAACCCTCTGGTACTGGGCGTCAATGCTTTCGCTCTCGCAATAGCGGCGACCTTCTTCAATCCTGCGCGAGATTCATTCATTCCACAAATTATCCCCAAGTCTGGGCTGATGCGGGCAAATTCTCTAATTCAGACCTCCTGGCAGTTCTCCCTGTTACTCGGACCTGCGCTTGCAGGCATATTGCTCCATTATGTAGGAAATATTCACCTTTTTACTGTAGATTCACTCGCTTATCTTCTCTCCTTTTTCTTAATACTGGCAATCAGAAAACAATCTCCACCTCACTTATCTCCAACTTTGGAACCGGTCGAAAAAAGCCAGTCACCCAAGCAACAAAATTCCCTAAAACCCGGATTCACCGAGATAATGAACGGTCTGACCTGGACAGTAAAGCATCCGGTAATATTCCCTCTTCTGCTCATTACCATCGCCGACAACCTCTTCATAATGGGACCGGCGATAGTTGGCACTCCTGTCCTGATTAAAATAGAATTTGGGCTTGGAGCGGAATCTTATGCTCTCATTATGGGTTGTTATGCAGTTGGAATGCTCCTTGGAACCGCAGGACTGCTGACTTTCGGAAGTCGGTTCAGGAAAGGTCAGGTATTGCTCGTTGGAATGATCCTGGATGGTCTGACATTTATCCCCATATATTTTATCGACTCAATTGAAGCTCTGGCTATTATTATCATCATCCATTCACTTGCGATACCGATGCTGACGATCAGCAGAGCCTCTCTTATACAGTCCATAGTACCCAGTCACATGACCGGCAGAATTTTCGCACTGGTAAATCTATCCGTAATCGGAATGGCAGCTCTATCATCCGGTGTAAGCGGTTTCGCACTTGATCAATGGGGAGCGCATACTGTTTTCCTGATAATCGGCATCTGCGGAGCGATGTGCGGCATATTAGGATGGATATTCGCCATAAAATTGAAAAACCAGAAATAACAATCAACTGCTTTCCATCATATTTATACGCACACTTATATTTAATTCAGGGACATTACTGAGAAGCAACTGGAAATAATGAATCTAACACTTGCTTTGCACGATAACATTCCGTATGTTATTATGCAAATAGAGTGTTATACAAGGCAGTTATTTGAACAGATTAATTAGAAATTTGGAGGAATACATCCGAGAAACGCTGGATGTTGTGATTGATGTAAAAATATGGATAGGTGCGGAAAAACTACCATTCTATCTGCGGGATCGCTATGCGTTCTATCAAACCGACTTGTTAAACCGGCAATTTCTAATAATGGTGGCGCGGGAGCGGAACGAGCAAACTCCAGCGACAATTCTCAAACATTTGCTTACGGCAGAACATTTATGGGACGGTGAAGCCCTGTTTGTGGATCAACAAGTTACAGCGTATAATCGTAAACGCCTAATCGAGCACAAAGTGCCATTTGTCATTCCTGGCAACCAGATGTATTTGCCATCGCTTGCTGCCGATCTTCGTGAATATTTCAGAACGTCTCGTAAAATCAGTACACAATTCAGCCCATCAACCCAGACTGTCGTTTTGAACGCTTTGCTGAATAATTATAAATCTCCCTATACACCGACAAAATTATCATATCAATTAGGATATACTCCAATGACGCTAACCAGGGCTTTCGATGAATTGAAAACATGCGGAGTGGGAGAAGTCAAGGTGGAAGGTCGCGGGCGAATGTTATACTTCGAAGATAACCGGGAGGGACTATGGAACAAGGCAAAGGGATTTATGAGAAACCCGGTAAAGAAACGCCTCCGGATCAAACCTCTGAAATTCCTATTTCCAGGTGTCACGGCTGGATTAACCGCACTGGCTAAGTATACTTTGCTAACTGAACCGATGCAGGAAACCTTTGCTTTTAGTTTGGAAGAATGGAAGATACAACGGCAACAAAATGAGATCATTGAAGTCCCATTAAATGAGATCGAAGCATATCAAGTGGAAATCTGGCGCTACGAACCACGGATGTTTGCCCAGAACGATGTTGTGGATCGCTTTTCTCTTTACCTGAGCCTTAAGGAGGATGACGACGAACGGGTTCAGTCTGCGCTTAATGAATTGCTGGAAAATGCAAAATGGTAAGAGGACTGGATAAATTCAGAGAGCATTTTGCTGGCTTTGAAGATCATTATGCGCTGATTGGTGGAGTCGCATGTTCTATAGCGCTGGAGCAAGCTGGATTGGAGTTTAGGGTTACAAAAGATATTGACATCGTAATCTGTATTGAAGCTTTAAATAAAGAATTCGGAGACGCTTTCTGGGATTTTATTCAGAGTGGCAAATATAATAACCTTCAAAAAAGCACAGGAAAACACCTTTTCTATAGGTTTTATAAACCTGAGGATAAATCATATCCATTTATGCTGGAGTTATTCGCCCGTGATCCGGGAATTCTACCATTGCGAGAAGGTAGTCATCTGACACCAATTCCAATTGATGATGAGGTTTCCAGTTTGTCTGCTATTATTATGGACGATGAATATTACAAATTCATTCAGAAGAACAAAATTGTTCTTGATGGTATCTCTATTATCAAAGAAGAACACCTAATTCCGCTTAAAGCGCGAGTTTGGTTAGATCTTACCCACCGGAAAAATGAAGGAGAAAAAATAGACAGGAATGATATTAAAAAGCACAAGAACGATGTTTTCCGTTTATATCAATTGCTGACACCGGATAGTAAAATACATTTACCATCATCAATAGCTGAAGAATTAAAGCAATTTATTGATCGGGTGAGATCGGATAGTAGTATAAATCTGAAACAACTTGGGCTTATAAATACTACTCCCAATGAAGTGTTTGATAATCTTGAAACTATCTATAATCTCATATTATAAGGAGGTTTTCAGAGTTGAATAAACATCAGGTAGAATGCTCAATCCCACGAAAAAGATCGATCTTCTATGTTCTCCTTAGCATTTGTGCGTTAGGATCCTATGTTTGGTTTTTCCTTTTTGTAGTTGGTCAGGATATTTCTGATCTTTGAAAGATTGGCTTAGCGCCTCTCATGATACTACTTTTCTTTATCTTACATGCGTGGGCTTTAGTTAAAGGTCCCAGGGACCTTATCCTTTGCGTTGGTGAGGAAAATATTGTTGCTCTTAACGCAGCCTCATTTTTCCGCAAAACAACAATTTCCTTAAACGAAATTGCTTCCTTCTCAATTGTGAAAAAGGGGAATTTTATGGGAGTGCAAACAGAGAAATGTCTTATTGCCAACCTGAAAAACGGAAGTGATAAAGAAGTTGTGAATTTCTGGAGCGCCATTGCAAAAGTCGACAGAGCAGGTCAAGAACAAGTCATTCGATTTCTTCAGAGTCAAGGATTTCGAGTATCAACATAACTTCGCGTTGCTACAATCACTCCACAATACACTCAAAGACATCCACCGCAAACTCAACGCAGGCGTCAATCAGGTTGGGGAGCGCAAACTATTTCTCTGATGAATCGGCATCTGCGGAGCAATGTGCGGCATATTGGGATGGATATTCGCAGTAAAATTGAGAAACCAGAAATAACACTAAGCATTCCCAAAACTCTCCTCATTCCCAACTTGATTGGGAATCCAGAGTTTTCAAGGACTTACTGGATTCCCAATCAAGTTGGGAATGAGGAATTGTGAACTGGGAAATGTTAGATTACAAAATAATGCACAACCACCCATTCCCGAAGGGAATAAACATGAATCGCGGTGGGTGAAAACCCACCGAATCAAATCCCAAACCCTATAGCGACCCTGAAGGGGTCGAACAAAACATCCTGTTCATCCTGCATATCCATGTCAAATTTCTACTCCCCCGCTGTCAACCCGCCGCGGTTGACAGCATAACCGGAAGCGTTGCTGTAGGGACGGTAACCTGACAAACCGAAGGCTGTTACACTGGCGCACTTCTTACAATAAATGGATGATGAGGTAAAGAATTGCCTTTTTGTATGTGATTACTTGACTTGGGCATAATTTGAACATACCTTATGTTAAAGCAAATGTGATATTGCGGAATACTGGAAGGAGTAACAGAGGATATCATTGGACACGTTGATACGAATCAAGCAATTGGTGTTAGCGGGTAAAACTCTTTTTACCAGTAAAGCACAAATTGAAATGGAGCGTGATGCGCTTCGGGAGGAGGATGTCCGCGAGGCGATAATCAATGCTCCATCTATTTCGAAAACAATTAGGTCAAGGAAAAAATCCGCAAAAAAACCGGAATATCTTCACATTATCCACGGACTGACCTATTCTGGACTTTACATCTACACTAAGGGTAAAATCAGTCATCACAAAGGAGAGGACTATCTATATGTCATCATCTCATCAAAACGGGATATCGGATAAGTTCGGAAGGATCGAGTTGCCTGTGGACTTTCCCTGCCCGGAGTGCGGCAGACCGACGTTAAGCCGGATAGTTGAAGATTTCAAATTGCTGGACGGACGTATTGTGCCGAATCTTGAGCGAACTCACTGTTCCTCCTGCAAAGAAGAATTCTTCGACATTGAGGCTATGCGAAAAATAGAGGCGGTTCGATTTTCAAAGAGAGATGTCCGTCGCGCTGCCACTAAACGAAAAATGGAGCCGGAAAACGCCTGAAATCCTCCGCAAAGCCCTCGAAGACATCCGCAGCAAACTCAATGCAGGCGTATATCAGAACGAGGAATCCTACTGTTTTCCTGATAATTTGCATATGCGGCGTGATGTAGAGTTCAGAGTCCAGCCTTCAGGCTGTTCTTTAACACTAAGTCCAGAGTCCATCCCGAAACTTCAGACTGCTCCCCCGCTGTCAACCCGCCGTGGTTGACAGCATAATCGTAAGCGTTGCTGTAGGGACAAGCCTGACAAACCGAAAGTTCACTGAAGCCTGCTGCACTTACTACACTTCTTACACTAAAAGGATAACGTGGTAAAAAGTTGGCTTTTTGTATGTGAAATAGTTAAGTAGCAATCTTGTTATTATGTTATTCTATATCAAAAAATTGTCTATGGACTAATTCTAAATTATCCCATTTAACAACTCTTGATTCACGGTCACCTTCTGCTTGATGCGTTAATTTTATAAAATAGTCAATTATATCAGCATTAATAAATTTCAAATAATTTGACTTGAACATGCTTTCGTATCTTTTCTTGACACTATTATTTCCATCGTCTTTACATATGACATGTATTTCTTTCAAATTAAATATTTTGGCAAAACTATTTGTTATGAGATACTTAATGTAACTATCTGTATCAGGTAGAGAATATCCTAATATTCTAATACTTTCAGCGTTTTTAAGCAACTCATAGGAAGTTATCCACTCATCTCCTAAATTATCCATGTACATTTTATTCCATGTAGGAGGTACTATCGTTTTAGGAAATTCTGCAGTACCATGGAGTTTAACATAAGGTAGATTAACATTCGATGAGTCAGTTTTTGTTAAGTCTATTTCAATATTTAAACCCCAAAATGATTTCTTCAGATAATCAATGATATTTTCGATTACTAAATCGTAATTCAATGTTATTATTGAATAATCTGCCTCTTTATCATTTAATTCAATCATCTGAATAACTTTACTGTCACGCCCTGGTTTCTTAATATATTGGATCGGTAGTAGGTTGGCTATGAATCTACAATGATGCGCTTTATCCCCAAGTCTATTATAAAGCTCCGCACCCCATTTAGTTTGTGTTTTTCCTGTAAATCTACCAAAATCTGGTGTAAAGCTGTTTACTACATTCGCAATAAAGCTCCTAAAGAGAGTAATAGATTTATTATTATTCTCAAGTTTTGATTTCATCTCGAGAAAAGAGAGCACATTTTCAATATTATCTAAGTCGTGATTCATATAATTTAATGTTATACCCATTTTGTTAATTTCGTCATAAACCTCCTCAAAATAACCATATTCTTTAGGGTTGGATTTATAGATATCTTTTGATTTTCTAATAAAATTAGACATAACAGGAACACCCAAAGGTGCGGAGAAACCTGCACCAAGTATGTAAACAACCTTTTTCTTTGTAACCATTTATACACCTAAGTTTAATGGCAGTTTCAATAAAACACTGCAATACAATGATTGATAATCTACTAAATGATGAATCTTCACAGCTTAAAAAACCCTACAAGCCATGTAATCGAGTGCAATTACCTGTTCTCTGGTGATCGTTTTATTTGAAATTTTGAGGTAGTAGTTCTTTCTCTTTGGTGCAGGATGCAATCAATAACGAAAAGATTAACAGGATTGGAACTATATATTTCATTATTACCTCTATTATTTGATACTAATGGTATTACTAACGATAAATTAAGCAGCAATGAAAGATTGATATCTATTTCAGGAAATACAATAATAAAAATGTGAAAGTGTGAAAATAAATCGTAAATATGTCTCTCCCCGTGAGCTTTGATTAAAAGGAGTTCGGTTTCCACTAGTCTTATTTCTAATTCCGTTGTCAAATAGTAGGTTTATCGAAGTAATATAACCTTCTGAGAAAACACCTGATCGGATGCTTGCAACCGCACGAAGTATAATCCTGATGTAAGGTCAGTAGCCATCAAATTTGTGGAATGCATTCCCGCTTCCATGTGACCTTCAAACAGCGATGTTATCTGTTGTCCTAATGTATTAAACACCTGCAGTGACACTCTTCCTGGATATGGTAATCCGTAGCTTATAGTAGTAGTTGAGTTAAAAGGATTGGGGAAAGCAGGTAGTAATCTGAAGTTTGCTAACAATGAAATATCCGGTTCCAGAATATTCAAAGCCTCAGAACAGTCGTAAATACTAAAATTTGTATAATCAGAAACATATACAATATTCCCATTTACAACTACATCATATGCTGCACCAGGTGTGTCGTAATAACCCACTCGATATGGATTTTCAGGATCTGAGATATTTACCACGGAAAGACCTGAATACTTACCTGCTACAAAAGCGTAGTTACCCGCTACTTCAACACCTATAGCACCACCTGATCCGCCTCTGCCAACTACTTCTGGGTGTCTTGGATCGGATATATCAATAATCATAAATACACTATTCTCACCCACTACATAAGCATAGTCTCCCTGCAAGGCTATATCGGATGCTCTTATATCTAAAGACCCAATTACATGAGGATCATGAGGGTCAATTATGTCTATTACTTGAAGTTCAGTCCGATCATTAGCAACATATAAATAGTCTTCAGAGACTGCCATACCACGAGCATGTTCTGGTTCACTGCAACTTGCAGCATAACTTGGATGTCTTGGATTCCTAATATTAACGATACTAAGAACACGCCTTCTACCTATATAAAGGAAATCATCCTGTATTTCAAGGCATAATGACTCCTCATAATCTGCTGAAAAATAGATTTCTTCGGGCTGCTCTGGGTTTGAAATATCTAGCACTCCAAGACCTTGATTGTAGTCAGCAATATACGCATAGTCATCTTTTACTTCAACATCACGTACATCACCACCCCAATCGTGGTAGATACTCACAAGATTGATGTCGTCAATATTTGTTTTATCAATTATATAGACTCCTCCTTTTCCAGCTGCAAGGTATACATAATCATTAGTGGTAGTAAATTTTTGAAAATTACCGTAAGGGTAAAATGAGCCAATCTCATCTGGTCGTTCGGGTCTACTAATGTCTATTATACGAAGACCTCTATTGTAATCGGCAATATAAGCGTAATTATTTTGTAAATCAATTCCACACGCATCTCCATCAGTATCATATCGTCCTACTAATTCAGGATTTTCTGGATTATAAATATCTATTATTTGAAGACCATCATTCCCATATGTAATATAGGCGTAATTACCATTTACAACTATACATTTTCCTCTAATACCGTGAGAGCCAACTTCATCTGGGTGCTCAGGATCAGAAATATCCAAGATGACGAAATTGCTTCCAACAATATAAGCAAAGCCATCTAAAACAAATACATTCTCAGTTTCTTCCAGAATATCATATTGATTGACTATGTTCGGTCTCTCCGGATCTGTAATATCAATAATACATAGACCATCTTGATAATCAGCAATATATGCATAGTTACCGGACACTACCACACTTAAAGGCTCCCCTGGAGTGCCACATGAGCCGATTTCAACTATTCTCTCAGGATTGGATATATCAATTACACAAAGCCCACATTGATCGTCTATGACGTATGCATGTTCCCCAGCAACGTCTATACTAATTGCACAACCTTGCATGTTGTGAGAACCTATTCTATATGGATTCTCATGATTGGATATATCAATTACCTGTAATCCCCCTTCTGCATCAGCGATATAAGCAAATCTTCCAACTACCGATACACTACGAACAGAACCGGGATTATCATCATAATATCCAACAACTTCTGGACTATTTGGATTAGTTATATCTAATATCTGAAGTCCGGAAATTCCTACAGCTACATAAGCATAATGATCTTGAATAGTTACAGAATGCGTAATATCCCAAAGGTTATACATTTGTATAACCTGTTCGATGTTTTCATGGTCTTGGGCAAAAAGACCTGAATTCACTGTTATGGCAATGCAGATGATTGTAAATAAAAGGGTTTTATTATACATGATTGTTCTCCTTGTAAAGTGTTCAGTATGCGAAGCGGGTTGTATTTGAGATCAACATGTTTTATTAAAAGTAAGCAATTTAATCCAGCTTTTCTATTGTTTTATACTATTGATATTACAAGAGGCAAATTAAGCAGGTAATGAAAGATAGTAATAGATTTCAGGAAATACAATAGCATTGATTCGGATATCTGGTTTGCTGAGAATCCGGCTTTAACCAGAAATCAGTTGTAATAATAGAATAACTGCAAGAATTGATGCTCCAACTGATAGAAAAATTACTAAAATTGTTATACCAGCCTTTTTGCTGATCTCATCAAATTCGGGCTTTTTGTGTGGAGTTCTTTTTCCTTGCAGCAGGACGCAATGACTTATGAGTTGAATTGTTCCTTCATCCAATCGAAAATGCGTTTCGATGCTGAATATCCTTCATTAAGCCAATTACTTACCTGATCATTTTTTATCAGTTCTCTTAATGCATCATTTGTGATATAACTTACATGTTCAATAAAATCTAATACTAAGTGACCATCTGGAAAATCAGTCGCATCAATCAGAATTGTGAATACTTCATAGTCAGAAGAACATGCTTTGGCAACCCATAAGAACTTTGGCATATTGCTTACTAAAATATCATGTTTTCTCTCAGGATCAATGCTGATATTGTTAAGAATTTCTCTTTTTAGGTCACCAACTTTTGCCAAATAAATATCCCATCGTAACTTATCTCGAAAATCTATCTCATAGTTAATGGCGCTTAAAACCTTCTGTAGTTTTGGTCTGACAAGAGCTTCAAAGATGATGTCAAAATCCCTTATAGCGCCAATTACATCTTTATAAGAAATCCTGATTAATTTATCTACGGGGACAATTATTGAAGTAGGTACAGCAATTCCTGTTCCCTTAAACCATGTTGTACTAAAAGCTCCATTTTGAAATTCCATTCGAGCGTATGGTCCTATTTGATCGTCATGAGCATACAACTTAATTATACTTGATGATTCTTGTAAAAATCCACTAATATCATCCTCCTGATAAGTATTAGTAGTTCTGAATCCAGTTATAGTTATTGCATGATGCCCTTCAAAATTTTTCTTATCAACCTTTCCCTTGAATAATAATACACCCATAAGAACAGGGATATCAGCTTTAAGATAAGCATATATTGGTCCTTTCACATCAAACGTTGTCATTAAGTCATTATCTTTTATATCAAATAAATGAGGCTCAAGACCTATCTCTCTTATCGCACAGGATATTTGTTCAATTGTTAACCCGCGATTAGGGATTAATCTTCCTCTGTAAGATGTCTTTTCTGTGGCAAACCTTGTAATATCAATAGGTGAAGGAATCCAATGCTGAAACACTTCACTCGTTTTATGAAAGGTTGACCATAAAGCGCTTGTGGCACACCTCGATATTATTAAATCCTGCTCCTGGAATGGAATAGATAATATTGTAAGGTCAAATCCGAAAAGACAAACATTTGTTTTCTTACTAATGTAAAAGCGTTCATCTTTGGAATTATCTACTTTATCAGCATAGGTTTTTAAACAAGTTCTTCCCAAAAAGACATCAGGAATGGGTTTTATTACAATAAAACCCAAATAACATTCATCGAGTTTATGGTGGATTTCTCTTCTGCGCTCGGCTTCCTGATTAAAAATTGATTTGAAGTCAAAGTCTGTTTGGGTTAGTTCCCTAAAAAAGTGGATTCGAATGCAGAATTTATCGTAAGGGTGGAAACATCGAATATAGTATTCAGCATGATCATCCAGAAAGCCTTGATCCACGTATCTCTTTTCAATAACCATCATTGAAGCATGAAGTTGCTCTAAGTATTCCTCAAGATAGTTAATGTGTTCTTTCCTGTCTATATATTGCTCAGAAAATCGGATTTCTTCTGACAAAAAAGACTTCAGGGATGATATCCCATCGTATGATTTGACAAGATACCACCCCTGTTTATTTTCATTAGGAACGTTCAAATTCAACTCCTCAACAGTATTTATATAGTGAACGGTTCCTGCAATCTTTCTTGAGAGATGTCTGACCAGCGATCAATTCTTTCATAAACCTTTTCTCTGGTTTTTGACATCGTCTCAAAGGTTTTCTGACTTTTCTTGGAATTTAAAGATCGGGCGACCTCAGCGGCTGCTTTTTTGGCTTTATCAGCAGCTTGTTCTCTGGTCGACATGTTCGCCTCCTGTTAAGTTGAACGATTATATATGCGAAATAATTAAAACGATGTCAAGTAATTTGACATTTATTTTGCTTAATATGTAATTTATCCATAGTTAAATAATTAGATTGATTATTCACAATATCTTGAATAATTCTACTTTACATCACCTGATCCAAATCTGCCCCAACGAAACCAGAAACAACGCCAACAACAGCCACCCCAGCAAACCTTCAGTCATGGCTAACGTACGGAATCTAAGCTTTTCTATTGCTTGATACTATCAATATTACAAGAGGCAAATTAAGCAGGTAATGAAAGATAATAATCAATTTCAGAAAATACAATAGCATTGATTTGGATTCCCGGTTTGCGGAGAATCCGGATTTTAACCAGAAATAAGTTGTAATAATAAAATAAGTGCAAGAATTGATGCTCCAACTGATAGAAAAATTACTAAAATTGTTATACATGATGAACGACAATTATTCTTCCCAGTCAGCGACAATTATAATTCCCGTTTT
>JAVCDD010000274.1 GCA_030765125.1 Candidatus Hatepunaea meridiana | reverse complement strand
GTTTGATAAAGACATCCTATTGATAAATCAGTATGTTAGTTTAATTGGTTAGGGTGGAGACTCTCAATCTGGATTCCCGTCTTCACGGGAATGACAGTGAATAGATACTTCTAACAATTATAAGGGCACACCACTCACAGATTTAACAGATTATAATAAAAAATCTGTTAAATCTGCGTAATCTGTGGTTAAAATCACATCGGGATAAATATGGTTCTAAAGAAAGAAAGCAGCAAAACCGCTAACCTGGGCGAGAACATAAGGGTATTGCGCCGCAGGCTGGGCGTCAATCAGGGCGAACTCGCCGATCTTGCCGGCGTCAATCGTTCCTACTTAAGTATGGTGGAGAACGGTCATTCCTCGCCGACTATTGAGGTGATGCAAAAGCTGGCTAAAGGGTTGAATGTCACGGTAATTGACATCATCTCAGTTGATCTTGTGTCGCCTTCGACGGAATCGTCCGTCCAGGGGAAGCAAACCGGTGTTTCTTATGATGAGGAAACCCGAACCGAATACTTCACTGACGATGAATTCGAGATGTATCCTGGGCTGAAGGATTTCCTTGAAGACGAAGATGAAATACTGTTGGCACAACCCTCTGAAGAAGAAATCGGTCATCTGAAGGGCATTCGTTTCGGTCGGAATTACCAACCGGATAAACGCTTCTATCGCATTGCGCTGCTTGACTACCGGCGGAGGAAAAAATCGAGTTCATCAAATCCTTAGCCGCTGAATACGACGTCAAGTTCAGCCTCGAACGATTGGACGGACCGGAAAGCTACGTTATAGACAGAACGATTGTACTGGACATCGATTTGTATCCTCCCCGACGGAACTGGCTGTTCTGTCACGAGTTAGCTCATATCCTACTCGATCATCAAAAAGATAACAGCATCAATCCGGAGATGGAACGCGAGGCTGATGCTCTTGCCTCGAAACTGATGCTGCCACAGGACGAATTCCGGCAGGATATGAAACAACTGGAAATTCCTGCCTTGAGGGAGAAGTATTCACACGCATCCTGGCAAGTCATCACCCGCCGCTGGGCAGACGAACGCCCCGCAGTCCTTACCATCTATGACAATCACCGCATGACAGGGCGATACGCCCCACAAAATCTAACCTGTCCTCCCAAGCCATCACCTCCTGAAACCCAGTTAATTCGGGATTGTTACGAGGCACGCCAACATATAAACCGGCAGACCAGCGGTGAAATACCGCTTATCCTTCAAGCGTTCTTTGTGGATGATGACATGGGAGTTGAACGGGTGTTGTTGATTACTGAGCCTATGGTGGAGTATTATTAAGGGAAGTTCAGAGCCTCAAGTTCAGAGTCCAGCCTTTAGGCTGCTTCCCATTCCCGAACTGAAGGAGTGAACTTTAAGATCAAAACAGCCTGAAAGCTGAACTCTGAACTTGGGGCTCTGAACTTTTAACTCGTTCCCATGCTCCAGCGTGGGAATGCATATCTCATCATTCGTACAAACCTCCGTAAATCCTATGCGTTCCCACGCTGGAGCATGGGAACGAGAGATTAGCTATGAATAATTTACATCCTTCTAAAGTGCATCACTATACAAATAAAACCAAATACTTCTTTTTTTTTATAATCCTTACGATAATTTCTTCCTATGCGTTCCTACGCTGGAGCGTGGGAACGAGAGAATCTCTCTTCCCCCCCGTTTCTACCCAGATCCTCGATAAAAACTCCCACCCCCTCCGCGTCTACACCGCTTCTGACGATCATTATCACTTTAATGTAACCCTCGACAAAGTATCCCCTTACCTGATCTCTTCGACGCTGGCTTATGAAGACCGCTGGTTTTATTATCATCCGGGGCTCAATGTAATATCTGTTTTTCGCGCTCTTCGAATGAACTTGAAAGCCAGTCGGGTTGTCAGCGGGGGGTCTACTATTACACAGCAGGTGGCGCGGATGATGTCGCCCCGACCTCGCACTATCCGAGCTAAGCTGATCGAAGCACTCCGCGCGCTGCATTTGGAAATAATCTATTCCAAAGACGAAATCCTTGAATTCTACTTCAACCTGGCGCCTTATGGTGGAAATATTCGCGGTGTGGCGGCTGCGTCGAGAATATACTTCGATAAGCCTCCATCCGAACTCGGACCGGGGGAAGCTGCGCTTCTCGCTGCACTGCCTAAATCACCCAGTCGGCTGCGCCCAGACCGTCACCCGGCAGCAGCCAGGGAAAGACGCAATGAAGTGCTTAAAAGGATGCTGAAATGGGGATATATTGATGATGTGAAGTATGAACTATCCCTGTCCGAGCAAGTCCCAACAAATCGTAATCAATTTCCTGTCCACGTCCCGCATCTATGCGACGATCTGCATCGCCGTTTCAGGAATAAAGGCGGCATCTTTACGACTACTATTGACCTGAACGTTCAAATCCTTGCTAGAAACCTTCTGACCCGTCACCTCGAGCCGTTAAGATCGCGCGGAATCAGCAACGGCTCGGTAGTGATTATAGAGAATAAGACAAATGCTGTTCGAGCGCTGATTGGATCAGCAGACTACTTTGATACTGAGCACGCCGGACAAGTCAACGGCGTTATAGCTCCACGCTCACCCGGCTCAACGCTAAAGCCCTTTGCTTATGCGCTCAGTATGGATGCCGGGCTCATCACGTCTCTTTCACTGTTGAACGATGTTCCAATCAGTTTCAGCGGTTACGAACCGGATAACTACGATGAGAAGTTCCACGGCGTCGTTACAGTCGAGACCGCTCTCACCAAATCAATGAACGTTCCTGCCGTCAATTTAGTGGACAGATTAGGCAACGACAGACTTTATAATTTCCTCAAAGCGGGTGGTTTCTCAACGCTTACCGAACCCTGTGAATATTATGGTCTGCCTATCATCCTCGGCGGAACAGGCGTAAAACTGATCGAATTGACTAATCTCTACGCTTGTCTTGCTAATGGTGGAAAGTACAGGCGATATCGGGTTGTCAGCGAAAAAGAGTCTGATAGTAAAATCGCCATCGCGAGCGATTCGCTGCTTTCATCAGCAGCATCCTATATTTTGACTGATATACTATCCAAGCTGCATCGCCCGGATTTCCCTTCACACTGGGAATCCGCCGTTCATTTACCCAAGATTGCCTGGAAGACAGGAACATCTTACGGACACCGGGATGCCTGGAGTATCGGCTATAACCCTAACTGGACGGTTGGAGTATGGATAGGTAACTTCTCCGGAGTCGGTAGTCCGGCGTTGGTTGGGGCGGATGCTGCGACGCCATTACTATTCGACCTATTCACCGCATTGGAACCTGAAGGCGGCACGTGGTTTGAACGTCCACCGAGCGTATCCGAACGGGAGGTCTGTGCTGTATCGGGAATGATACCGGGTGAATGGTGCGGGCAGACCAGACAAGAGCGATACATCCCGAACGTATCACCGATCCAAACCTGCAACCTTCATATTCAATACCAGATTGACGACAAGACCGGATATCGGCTCTGTCCTTACTGCATCACCGGAAAGAAGTATCACAATCAAGTCTATGTCAAGATGCCTCAAGAAGTTGCCGTATGGCTGCAATCAAGCGGTTTGCCGGTGGATATGATCCCATCGCACAATCCAAACTGCCGGGGTATTGCAGGCGGTGAGGGACCTGTTATAACATCGCCAGTCAAATCATCAGAATACATACTACGAAACAGCGCTCCGGTAGAAGATCAGCAGATATGCCTGAACGCCTCAGTCGCAAACGATGTTAAAACTATCTACTGGTTCGTTGATGGCACGCTGATCTACAAGGGACCTCCTGATGCAAAAGTATTCTACTTTCCCCAACGCGGTCGGCACGAAGCAGTATGTATGGACGACGAGGGAAGGAAGACGAGCAGGAGGTTTGTAGTGAAATGAAAACGAATAGCGAATAGCGAAAGAAGAATGACGAAAGAAGAAGAGCGAAGGATGAGCGGTTAAATAACCAGGATTAAAAAGAAATTAAAATGATTAATTTGATACCGAATATTGTATTGGATTATTATTTCAATTATATTATCTAAAAAGTTAAATAATTGGAGTGATCAACAATGTCATGGGAAAAATAGATAGGTAAAATTGTTGAATCGGTAACAAACCCAATACAGATTTTTGGAATAATCACTATAGGTGGTTTTACCCTGTTTTATTTTGTTCTTATTTCGGATCTTCCAACTAATCATAAGACGGTTTTTCTTGGCTTTCTTGCCTTACTTTTGTTGGTTATAGTAATATCCTTTGTTTACGTTGCTATTAAAAAGCCTTGGAACTTTTTTCGTCGGATAGAAGATAGAATGGATGGATTTGATCAAACAGCTAAGTTCGTATCAAGTGAAGGATTGATTGATTTCATCAGAAAAACAGTTAAAGAAATTTTGCATGAGGAAAGAAAAAATGGATAAACAACAAATTCTTGGTTTAGTACTCGAAGCTTTTAGAAAAACACCAGATTCTTTTATGAGAAGTGTGGATGGTGTTGCAATTGATACCGGATTAGATCCGAAAATAGTAAAACAATGCTTAGATGAACATCCGGAATTGTTTAGATATGCACCGGTTATTGCACCTTCATCTGGTTCGACAATCTATCATCACTATGTTGATAAATAACGTGCATAACCAACTCAATGGGTTTGCCAAGTGCATAATTCCGAAGCTAATCTCGTTCCCACGCTCCAGCTAATCTCGTTCCCACGCTGGAGCGTGGGAACGAATAATCATTGATAATGAGAAATTCTAAAGTATACCTCACAGCAACCAGCGGGAAAGTCCAATTAATAAACCTCCTGATGATTGCGTTCCTGTTAGTAATTCTAATAGGAATTGGTATACTTAAGGGTAACCGTATAAGTGTTGATCCACGCTCATATCCATACCGCTTCGAGATACGCTACGCAAATGCTGTGTCACCCTCCTACCTGCATAGCGGTAAATACCTGACTGACTCAACCCGTCAGGTTATTTCATTCTATAACAACCGCGGAATGTGTGACTTCCAGATAAGGAATTATCAGCTTGAGACTGAACGAAATGGAACTTTAGGATCATTCAGCCGCATAGGCGGGATAAACAGTGTTGATATTGACAACGATGGAAAAGACGAACTATTTTATGTGCTGTCGTACCCATTCTTCCCTGAGTTTGGTGATTCTGTGCAGGTGGATAGTGTTCTGTTATGCGTGCTGAATGATGAGGATCAGATAATCATACTTGATAGAATTACTCCACGCTGTCAACCCGCCGCGGTTGACAGCATAACCGGGAGTGTTGCTGTCAGGGACGGCGCCCTGACAGCGGATAATATGATTGACAGCATAACCGAAAACCCTGCTGTCAGGGCGCCGTCCCTGACAGCCGATACTATGGCAGCGGGTGAGGCGCTCTGGGGCGCTACGGCTCAGGTGTTGAATGAAGTTGATATGGTGACGCCCGCTGTTACTGATGAATACTTCGCCTTGGGCATCTGGGGTATCAGAGATGCACGAAAGAACCGTTGGATCCATATATATCGTTGCAGTAATCCGCCTATTCGGATTGGAGAACTCAAAACGGATTTTTATCCTACTGTAGCAAAGTGGCATCTTATACCTGATAGTAGCGCCGTTTTAACCGTTTTTACTGCATCTTATATAAAACATACCTCCAGAATGCCAATACCCTGGACGGATCAGAGTGGATTACTGAACTTACCGGACATATTGGAAGATCAACGAGGCGCATTGATCCAAATCGACACACATGGAAACTTGCGATGGGAACTGCCGGTTGAACTTGGATTCCACGAGATAGGAATCTGGGCGGATGACGATCCTCATCAACCTGTTATCGCTTACTATCATCAAGACAGTAAGCTGAAAGATGGATCAAGCGCCGTTATTATATTACGCATCAATAGAACAACAGGTGAAATCATAGACTCTTCAGCTACACCCGGTAGATTGCTCCCCTTTGTTGGATATGCCGCCAGAGAATGTGAATACCTGGGGCTGATCCGGCTTTCCGGTCAATCAGGACAATTAGTAAGAAAGGACGGAACAATTGAAACACCTTTTGACGTCAATCTTCAGAACAATCTGACATCCTGCCCAGTGTTAAGATTGCCTGATGGGAGTTATACTTATGTGACTTCGTTCAAAGATAACAACATACTGCTTAATGATTTCAACGGACAGATACTGGGGTTAGTCGGTGGAAAGAGCAACTCGGTTCCTGTAAGGGTTGAGGAATACGGGAAACACATCGACTTGCTGCCGGTAATTGATGGTCAGACTCACTTGCTATTGGAAATACTGCCGAATCCTCCGTACTGGTGGTTCTGGCGATGGCGTTGGATTCTGCTGATTATAATACTACCGCCGATAATCACCGGAATAAATACTTACCTTACTAAAGTCAGAAAGGAAAAAAGAAAACACCTGTCCTTGTTAAAAGACTATAAAGAAATGGAAGAGCGAGTGGAAGAGCGCACTTATGATTTAGCTCTTGCGAACGAGCAGCTTGGCATTGAGGCTGATCAGCGAAAAAAGGTGGAATTGGAAATTAGAAAACACCACCAGCACCTTGAAACCATTTTCAACAGCGTTTATAACGGACTGGTCAGTCTTGATGAATCGATGCATATTACACGGGTAAATGCCGCATTCAGCAGGATTTTCAAAGTTGATATCACAGAAACCGTTGGTTTGAAATTAGATGAAGTTGTTTCTTATGGTATTGAGGTCCTTTACCGGATGATAGATGGAGCTCGCAAGAAAAATGAAACCGTTCAAGACCTGCAGGTTGATGTAAGGACGCGTGACGGTGCGGATAAAATTTTGCGAGTGACGGCAATACCTCTATTTAGTGAAGGAAACAAGCCTATTGAGATACTGTTGGTGATACGCGATGTTACGCAGCTTTATACACTTAAAAGCCGATTTATAGATAAATATCAATTCAGCAATATCATTGGCAAGAGCCAAGTTATGCAGGATGTCTTTCATTTGATGCAGGAGGTCTCTGAAACGGATACAAGCGTGCTGATCACCGGTGAGAGCGGAACCGGTAAGGAGTTAGTCGCCAGTGCGATTCATTACAACGGTCTACGTGCTGACAGTCCGTTTATAGCGATAAATTGCGCCGCCTTGCCGGATAACCTGCTGGACAGCGAATTATTCGGACACACAAAAGGCGCATTTACCGGAGCGACTAAAGACCGGGTGGGATTGTTTGAGGCAGCGTCAGGTGGAACGCTTTTCCTCGATGAGATTGGTGATATATATCTAACAATGCAGTTAAAACTATTGCGTGTACTTCAGGAGGGTGAATACACCCGGTTAGGTGAGTCCTTACCGCGAAAAACCGATGCCCGTATCATTGCAGCAACCAACCAGAATCTAAAGGAAAAAATCGTAGAGGGAAGTTTCCGGAAAGACCTGTTCTATCGATTGAACGTTTTCACGATACACTTACCCACTTTGAGTGAACGTATTGAGGACGTCCCATTAATGGTGGACAAATTTTTACAGGAGTTCAATAAGTCTTTAAACCGTAACGTTATGCAGGTTTCTGATATTGCAATGGAACATCTTATAAATTACCCCTGGCCCGGGAACGTGCGTGAACTTCGCAACATCATCAACGGCGCAATGATACTATGTCACGGAGATACGCTTGAACCGCGCCACTTCCATCCCGATTTTTTCCAAATACCAGTGAGACAGGCATCCTCGGAACAAGTTGAAAAGTCATCCCCAGTACGGGTAGGACAGGCGTCCCTGCCTGTCGATAGAAACACAAAAGCCACTGAACTGACAGAAACCCTTCAGCAAAACTTATGGAACATAACCAAGACCGCTCGTCAACTCAACGTATCACGAACCCACATCTATAAAAAGATCAAAGAATTCGATATACAAATACCGAGGTAGTCTTTGGTCTTTAGTCTTTAGTCTTTCGCTCTTCGTCCTTCACTCTTCTTCAGCTTACACATTGTCAACTGCATCCACCTTATTCACAAATCGAGTTTACACTCTGTTAATATATTACAGTGTGTCAACAGTAACCTCTTTTTAACAATTCACACTAACAACTTGTAAATACATATATTATAGCTTACCAAAACCTGTCCTTCCTGATTGGCACACCCATTGCATTTATGAATATCAGCAAATGGCAACCAATAAATTAAAAATGGAGGATAAAATGGAACAAGCAATTGTTTTCCCAAAGGAGTTTGAAAGAAACTTCCTGCGAGATTTAGATCGCTCCTTTGTGAGCATCTGGGTGTTGGTGTTTCTGATATTTAACTCAACCGTGTTCTACATGCAATCGCTTCCTGTAAAGGAACTGACCGCTGAACAGGTTGAGAAATTCACATCGGCGATATATCGGGTGCCACTCGCAAAGAAACCTGAAAGAGATGTCGTGAGAAACAGTGGTTCTACGATCCCACAGGAGATACCCGTTGATGTACCTGACAAGGTTCTACCGGACAAGGATAAGACGCTTACGGTTGATGATCATCGTAAAGCTCGAGATAAACGACGAGCAGAACGTCTGGCGAAGGCTGAAGCTAAACGCAAGGCAATAGCGGACAGGTTTAAATTCCTCGTCACTCCGACAGTCAAAGGAAACCGTCATAATAGAAGCGACGTATCGGCTACGGCAATGGTCGGACTACAAGCCGGTAAAATGGACGGTCTCAAACTTGATAAGAGCGTCGTCGTCATCGCTACGGATGCGAGTGCCATCGAAATTATCAAAAAGGCTCGTCAAGGCAAGATAATAACCGAGGATATCAGTGATATCACTATAGCCGATATGGATGCTTTCTTAGCCGGTTCCGACTTAAATGAAATGTTAAGTGAGGCTACGTTGAAACTGTCGCCTGTTGCTATTAGTACTTCAACTAAGAAGACAAGTTCATCCGGTCGCAGTCAGGCGGCAATCAGCCAGATTATTCTTTCTAACAAGAATCAGGTCCATTACTGCTACTGGTCATTCAAACGACGTGACTCCAGTCTGAAAGGCAGGATAGTTGTGGAAATCACTATTGCACCTATTGGCGAGGTAATCAGGGTAAGGTTCCGCAGCAGTAATTGGGAACGCAATCCGCTCAGAAAGGACGTTGAGAAGTGCATTACCAACATCATCAAACAGTGGCGGTTTGAACCGATTGACAACAGCGAAGGAAACGTCACAGCCCGCGCGACGTTTATTTTTGAATAGTGAAATTACAATAATCACGCGTAGGGGTCAATTTATTGAGCCCCATTTGTAACTATGTTAAAGAGGCGTGATAAATCAGCCCCTACGCGGTTATCGTCAACAACAAGTACACACAAAAAAGAGGTAAACAATGAACTGTAATTTGGACAAAACTTACCGCAGCATAATTACGCTGCTATTAACAGTGCTATTAACAGTAATAGTATACCTGTTAGCCGGATGCCGCGGCGGCGAACAGCCCAGCGACATGGACACCACAGCGTACAGCGTTACTAAGCAACCTGTGGCAAAGCTGGAGATGGAATCAGCCGAAAATGCGCAGCCTCCGATTGAAGAGAAGATAGTGTTAAACCGAGAACAACGTTTCGCAATTGCATCTGAAAAACGAAAACAGATTGCAGAAAGAACTAAAATGCATGGCAATTACGGTAGTTCAGGATCAGCTTTAAAGAGTGAAGGAATGGCAGCATCTACTGCTGGTGATGCAAGTTCTTCTATGAAGGTTGGTGAACAAAACTGTGGAAACAAGAATAATAAAACCAGGGATTTAACAGATTCAGATCTGGAAGCAGTTTTGAGTGAATCTTCGATAAAATTATCTGAGTGCAGAGTATCCCCTAAAAAGATAAATGCAATCAGTGGAAAAGGAGCCTCCTGTTATTCGGACTGTTATGCACCAATTCCTCAACCTTGCTTTCATACTGAAGAGTATGACCGTATCTACGACAATGAATTCAAGAGTGTCATCAATGATCCGGTTTCAACCTTCTCCATTGACGTTGACGTCGCTTCCTATAGTAACGTCCGTCGTTTTATCAACCAGGGAACACTGCCTCCTAAGGATGCGGTGCGCATTGAAGAGATGATTAACTATTTCTCCTACGATTACCCAGATCCGGATAAAAAACATCCCTTCAGCATCACAACAGAAATTTCAACGTGTCCCTGGAATAAATCAAACCGTCTGGCACACATCGGGCTGCAGGGGAAGCGGATATCAACCGATGAATTCCCTCCAAGCAACCTCGTTTTCCTGATAGATGTTTCCGGATCGATGCGAAATAATAACAAGCTTCCGCTGTTGAAACAATCTTTCCGTATGTTGGTAAAGCAACTCAGGAAGATTGACCACGTGGCGATTGTGGTCTATTCGGGAAGCGCGAGAGAAGTATTGCCATCAACACAGGGCAATCGAAAAGACATGATACTTAGCGCCATCAACGGTCTGTATGCCGGTGGTTCAACAGCCGGTGGAGCGGGTATCCAGTTAGCATACAACATCGCAAAAGAGAACTTCATCAGGAAGGGCAACAACCGTGTAATCCTTGCCACCGATGGTGATTTCAACATAGGTGTCTCCAGCGATTCGGAATTGGTGCGGATTATCGAGGAAAAACGTAAGATGGGAATATTCCTTACGGTACTCGGATTCGGCACGGGCAACTATAAGGACGCCAAGATGGAGCAGATCGCCGATAAAGGCAACGGTAACTACGCCTACATCGACAACATTCACGAGGGCAAAAAGGTATTAGTCAGCGAAATCGGTGGTACGCTGTTGACAATTGCCAAGGACGTCAAAATCCAGATCGAATTCAATCCCACTAATGTAAAAGCCTACCGATTATTAGGTTATGAAAACCGCAAGCTGGCAAGGGAGGATTTCAACAATGACACCAAGGACGCCGGTGAGATGGGCGCGGGTCATTCTGTTACAGCGTTATACGAGATCGTTCCAACGGGCGCTGATCTTCCAATGCCGGAAGTGGACGAACTGAAGTATCAGAGAACGGAAGTAAGCCCTGATGCGGTTGAAAGCGATGAAATGATGACAGTAAAGCTGAGGTATAAACCACCGCGTGAAGACATCAGCAAATTAATCGTAATTCCAGTGATAGACAATGACATTGCCTTATCTGAGACGTCGGATAACTTCCGTTTCTCCGCATCGATTGCTCAATTCGGGATGTTGCTGAGAGACTCTGAGTTCAAAGGAGATGTTGATTTTGAAAGCACCGTAAAGCTCGCCAGGTCAGCCAGAGGAGAAGATAAAAACGGTTACAGGGCGGAATTTATCAGGTTGGTGGAAATGTGTGAAGTTTTCAATTAAACGACACGCAGATTCTTTTATTTTAGTTTAGAGTCCAGCCTTTAGGCTGTTTTCCCTTCCCGAACTACCAAAGTGAGCTTTAAGCTCAAGCAGCCTAAAGGCTGGACTCTGAACGTGAAAACACACTAAAGTGCGAACTCTGAACTCGAAGACAGCCTGAAGGCTGGACTCTGAACAAAAAAACAAACGCGACAGGAGTGTCGCGTCTACTGGACTTTCCCGCGCAGGTCAATCCCCTCATCACCTAAAAAGCTTGGATTCTGGTCGCGTCCGTTGAACAGTCGTCTCGCCCAGTAGGGAACTCCCTCAGTTGTATCGGATAAGTATGAATGCAACTCGCCGGCGCTGACTTTGCCGTTTCGGTCAGCGTCGGCAGCGCCTTGCATACCTTTGAGAAAGAAGTACGTAAACAGTCCGTGCTTCTTCTCTGGATACCAGGATGAAATCTCATCCTTTGAGGACGATGTAAAGAGCGCGCCATTCTTCCAATGCGCCGCTGGATTAGTGATGTTGATGCCTACCGGTGAAGCTGCATTAATCAACATTCCGCTATCGCTGCCACCGGAGAAGCAGGCGTCTATGACAACCGTTGTAGAACGAGCTTTACAATGGCTGATATTATTATACAATAAATCCAATGGATACCCGTTGCGATTGACACTGTTCGGAGTGCAGTCAATCGGCACGAAATAGCCCTTCTTTTCCTTCACATCCGGCGCGCCATGTCCGGAGTAATAGACAAACACATCCGACTTACCCGCCTTAACGAGATGCGACAACCGCCCTTCAGGCTCCTCTTTCGTCCCGAATACATCGCGGAAAACGGTCAGCGTTGCATCGTTATAATAAAGTATATTGCCCTCTGATGATTACCAAAAATGTTGTACTCGTTCTTGGAGCAGGTGCAAGTAAACCTTATGGCTTTCCTCTTGGTGGAGAACTGTTAAATTGGGTTATTGATAAAGCATCTAACGCAATAGCTGGAACGTTGGAAAGTTATGGATATGCCATATCCACCTTTGAAGAATTCAGATCGGAATTAAGACATTCATCACTCCCTTCAGTTGATGCATTCCTTGAAAAAAGAAAAGAATTCTTTGACATAGGAAAAGCTGTCATGGCTTATTATCTTATTAAACGAGAAGACGATGACATTCTTTATAGCACTAAAAATAAAGAAAACTGGTTTAGATATTTATATCAAATGATGGATACTGATGATCTGGATGAGTTTTCAGAAAACAAAATAAGCTTTATCACATATAATTATGACCGCTCACTCGAATGTATGTTATATAATGCACTATATGCAAAATTACCAAATGATACCATACGTGCTAAAGATAAAACTACTGAATTGCTTGAAAAGATACCCATTATTCATGTGCACGGTAAAATTGGTAAATTTCAAGTATCTGAACCAGAATATCCCTTCCTTAATTGGAATAGTAGACCCTATAATACTGCAATATCACCGGATGTATTGAAAACTGCAACGGATGGTATTAGGGTTATTCACGAAGATATCGATGATGATCCAGTTTTCAAAGAAGCGCATGAATTATTAAGGAAAGCTGAATGTGTGATATTTCTCGGTTTTGGTTATCATCCTAAGAATGTGGAGAGATTACGTCTTCCAGAACATTTCTCTGGATTCGTTGAAGGAACCACGTTTGGAATAACTAAGTCAGAATTTGAATCAAAAGTTGTTCGAATGTTTCAGGGAAACAATTACAACAATTTGAGACGGTACGTTTCAAATGAGAATCAAACGGTCTTAGGATTTCTTCGAAATAATAACCATCTATTTATTTAACAAAAACGATGGTTAAATTTCCAAAGATTAGGTTTTTCGGGCAGACAGTATATAGTGGTTATCTCGCTTTCTTATCACAAATAGTAAGAATAATTGTTGACAAATGAGGTTTTGTTCACTATATTATAGCAGTATAATCACTGCACAAAAAAGCAGTAACAGGAGGAAGAACCATGCCACCTGAGGGCTTTTATAGAAAGAAGCTACTTCACGCCACGCTGTTTTTCGCTAAGAACACTAAATATCTTGGTAAGGTTAAGCTTGCCAAGCTGCTTCACTACTTAGATTTTAATCATTTCAAACAGACCGGGTACCCATCCATTGGACTGAAATATAAGACCTATCCGTTTGGACCGTTACCAGAAGATTTTTGGAGGGAAGTAGCAGATGGTGTAACACCGCCCGACTTCGCGGGATTCCTTAAGTTAAAGAAAACAAATGATACAAGCAATGCAGTCTGGTTTAATGCTGTACGCGACCCTGATATGGATCTGTTTTCACCGCGAGAAGTTGAGATAATGACACTCCTTGCTCAAAAATATAATAACCATAATGCTGAGATGATGATTAAGGATTCTCACGCCGATGATCAGCCCTGGGCAAAGATGGTAGAAAGGTTTGGCAAGAATAGAAAGATGAATATTCCGTATAAGTTAGTGTTAGATAATAAGGGGGATGTAAGTGAGAAGGAAGCTATGGAAAGGTTAACTGAGTTTTTTATAATGCTCGATAACTTTGACCTGCATCCTGCTAAACAACAAGGATAATCATATATGCCAGCGAGGGGAGAGGTTATCTGTTATCATAAATATCCTTTAAGAGGTTCTAAAACCAAGAGTCAGTTTATGGTATCAATTAACGATATCCGAAATAGCATAAGTCAACAATGTTTGTTCTTATTCGTTACCACTGATAAACCAAAACGTTACAAAGAAGCTTCACCGGGATGCAATCCTGATCTTCAGGTATTCTACCTGCCATCTTCTAATAAGGAGTGTCTTAAAAAGAATAGCTATATTGAGTTATGGATTAAGCCAATCCCACAAATGACGCTTCTTAATGTTGGTCTTGTTGGTCGTGGCATACAGAGTATTGGGCGTTTATCACAACAGTGTTATGATGATTTAATCGCCTGTCTAAAAACAACCCGAATAAACGACATTCCGCATGTCTTCCGTAACGAAGTGTTTAATTATTAAGAATAAATCGCTGTATCTAAAAGGCTTCTGAAGTGATCGTTACCGGGTAATCCGCAAACAAGTATAACCGAAGGATCGAAACTCCCTTCATACTGAACTTCCCAACATCAACTTTCCTCTTCACATTCACGGAGCCCGGTTTCTCCGAAACAGGGGAAGTTTCTACAAGACTATTGTTTTTGCCGTTAAGATGAAAATGATGAAAACAATGAAAATATCCGGTATTTAACGAAACCTAATCCGGATTAAGCCCACTCACTATTCCGGTGTCAAGCCGTATCCGGTAAATCGTCCCGTTTTAAGATCAAATAGTATAACATGACCTGCGCCTCCTTTCATTTTGTCCGTACTTGTTGCCTCAATCTGCCGGATAGGATTTCTACCGATCAGGCTGAAATTCCATTTTTCCGACAAATCTTCGGGCAGCTTAAGATATTCCGTTTCAATAAGCTGTTGAATGCTCCCAGCGTCTTCGTTGTGAT
>JAVCDD010000125.1 GCA_030765125.1 Candidatus Hatepunaea meridiana | reverse complement strand
TGGTTTTTATAATTGTTTGAAACATTAAAAGTTCCGCGTAGGGGCCGATTTATCGAGCCCTTTTGCATAAGTAGAAGGGGCTCAATAAATTGGCCCCTACGCGGAATTCGCACTTAACAAAGTAATGGTAGTATTTATCAATGAATTCAAAAGCTTTATCGTGATCGCTTTTCATCGCGTAGCATTCTGCGATCATACGCAACACACTATCTTTCTCCTGGTAGTTCTCAAATCGCTTGTACCATTCAATGGCTCTGTCATAGTTTCCGACACTGATCCAGGTTTTGGCTTCCATATAGATTTCAAGTATTTTTGAAGTCTGATAAACCGTATCCTCTTTCACATCCGGTTTTCGTCTTGCCTGTCTATCCAAATTTTGCCACTGACGACGATAGGATGTCATTGTATCGGAAGCTCCCAGCGGGTGGCGATTGAGGCTCATTGAATCGGCTTTGAGTTGACGATTCTTAAGAGTGTCAGTTTTCTCTGGTTTTGGTCCGCAGTCTGATAATGCGACGACTATAAACAGCAGGAGAAAGGGATAGATTTGTTTCATTATGGTTTTTCCTGTAATTGATTTATCGAATTTTCTTTGATATATTTCTTGTAGATATTCTCAATCAATTGTTCGGTTTCACCTGGTGATCTTATCTCTATATAATCTATATTCATATTTGTTGGATTATCAAATATTTGCCGGTATTGGTTACGCTTTTTCCGCCAGGTTGTAATCACCCACCAAATAATTGAGTCTTTGGTGAAAAACGATTGGCAAAAAGTCTCGTAACAGCCTGAAAACAACTCCTCTTTTGTAAAGATTCTTCCGATGGTTCGGGTGATCGCTCTGTAAAAAATTAGGTAAAAAGGTAAGTTTAACCATAGTATCGTCGTGGCTTTGCTCCAGATAATATCATTGAGAATGGTGTAATTTCCATCTATTATCCAATTTTCTTTTTGTACCTCAATCTCAACGAGTCTTCTCAAGTCATTGGTATCCCTGGACTCCCAATTCGGAAGCCAACTAACAGCATCCAATTCAAGGTGTTTAATACCTGTTCTCTTTCCAATAGCTTTTGCGAGAGTGGTTTTACCTGAACAACTACTGCCGATGATAACGGCTCGCATTGTGATGCTACTCCTATGTAATTATTCTTAAAAACGCGAGGGAAATTCTTGGTTTGCTGGAAATTCTATTGTGATTCAATTTACGATTATTCTTCAAATAAAAACAGCACTATTTAAATACATCGTGTCTTCTTAGCATTTTATCCCTGAAAAACTCGATTTCGAGACCTGTCCAGCCTGTGAAGTCGCGCCCATATCCATAGTAACGTTTATTGGCAAGAGTCGCTCGTTCGGCTGGAGTGGGGTAGAAGTGTTCGTCTCCGTCTTTCATGCGGGGATCGTTGCCTAATTTCTTACCGGTTTCAAACTCCTCCAGCAGGTAGCTGTCCTTACCGTCGATGTCGGAGAAAATAGAGATCTGGCTCGCAAAGATAAGCTGATAGACACCGATGGGAGGTGGATTGTGGGATTTGAAGGTGTTTATTCCAAAATTGTTCTTGTTACCGGTCGTGATGTAACGGTCGTTTCCCTCGGTATCCACAAAGAAAACCTGAGACATGTTAATAGCAAAGCCTATGCCATTGCCGGGGCAACGGTAAGTGTCGTTTCCACCGCGATTCAGAAATAATCTAATCGTGTAGTCGTGTCCGAAACCTATTCCATCGGAAACTGAGCCGGTGATGATATGTTGGTCGTCACCGCCCTCGTCGATCAGTGCGGCAATGCAGAAATGCGCTCCACAGACCTGTGACCAGTTGGCGCTGCGGTAAGTGTCGTTGCCGCTGCCGTCCCAGAGGAATCCCATGCCGTACCAGTAGCCGCAAGCAGCAGACCAGTTCAGCGATTCGTATAGATCGTCACCTTCGAGATCAATCAGCGTGCCCATTCCGCCTGCCCAGGAATGACCGTCGGTTATGTCGCCACGTCGTCCAATCCCACATCCCTGGGCATAGGAATAATTGGCGGAGTCAGCGGCATGATGTCGGTCAATGCGGTACACTTCTTCCATTGTGGGAGCAGCCCAGTAATGATCGTTGCCGGTGCGGTTCACGAGAGTGCCGACTCCTCCGACTCCCCCGTATCCCTGACCGTCACCCCAGAGACGGTACTTGTCGTCACCGGTGTTATCTATGGCGACTCCGACACCGAAATACGCCGCTCCCTGACCGGACGTCCACATCTCATATTTGTCATCACCGTTCATATCCGCAAGTACGCCTATACCGAGCATAGCTGCTCCCTGGGAGAGACGTTTGGATTTGTACACGTCGTCTCCATCACAATCAAGCAGTACGCCTGCTCCGAAAATCGCTGCGCCCTGGCTGGGGAGGTACTCGTCTTCGTTGAGATATTTATCGTTACCTTCGATATCCACTGCCAATGAAATCGGGATGTCCAACGATGGGGTTGAACCGACAGCGCCGATGTAAGTGTCATCTCCGCCGAGATCGACCACGAGCAAGGCGTCGGAATAATTGTGAGTGTTTTTTCCATCCCCTCCGAGCACGATACGCCCGATGGGAGTCATTACATTCAGTTCCTGTTCTTTCCACTTGATCTTCTTTTTTTCGTCCTTTTTCAATGCGATAAGGCTGTCTGCAAGCTGCTCGGAGGATTCAAGCAACTTATAACCGGCGTAGTAAATGGAATTGATGTCGATATCTTTGGCGCAGTCCTCCAGTTGAGGGAAGTATTCGAGCCCATCGAACTGGGTCTCACCCAACTGGCGAATACGCCAGCAGTCCAGAGCTTTCTTATAATCAACGTTGCGCATGGCGGTTTCACGGAACTTCCACGCATCTGTCAGGTGAATCACGGTTCTCGCGACGTGCCGTCGCACTTCGATATTAATCGGTTTGATCGCTTCACGCAGATCGTGTTCGGTCAAAGGAAAATCGGACGCTTCGCCCATCGCATTATACCGGTACACCCTGCCTGTTCGTTCATAGATCGAGCGGATTGCATTCAAGAGCGGTTCATCAGTATCTAATTCCGCCCAGAGAGATGCGCTGTAGTCACGATACTCTGCCGTTGCGTTACGGACGCCGCAATAGTAAACCGTTTTCAACAGACCCTTGCTATTCCCGCGGTCAGCGCCTGCGAGATAGTCCGGGTGAAGGTAATCCTCCACCGAGAGCGCCATGATGCGCACAAAGTCGTATATGTACTGCGGCTCAGCCATCAGGTCGTCAAAGGCAAGCATTTTAAACGGGATGTCCTGTGGGTCCGGGTAACGAGTCCAGTATCCTTTAGGGCTGTAGCCAAGATTTGACTCGTCGATGCCAAGACGGTAAAGCATCTCCATGAATGCATCGTGCTTTACTTGATCCTGTTCATCAACAGTGAGTTTAGTCTCAGGACTCTCCTGTGTGTAAGAAATCGAAATGATAAGTAAGATTAGAATGAAAGACTGGAATGGTCGCTTCATTGTTGTTCTCCTGTGAATTTGTTTTGTGGAAGTGTGAGATTATGAAGGATGATGTTGATGTTGTGTGTATTATTAATCCTTCTGATACATCTAATTATATTGAAGCATTTCTACTTGATTAAGTAGTAGTATTTTGTTGGAAATTATATTAAGAAGATTTGGGGGGGGTATACGGTAAAGGTATGTCCTTATTGTTTGTCAAATGAGGTTTTTGCAAAAGTATCAAAGTAACGGCATTTATTAGAAATTGCTTGCTACTCAGATAGAAAAAAAATACTCTTTTTCCTAATGCTAAATCTTGTTTCATTGAAATTATTTGTTCTACAACCT
>JAVCDD010000037.1 GCA_030765125.1 Candidatus Hatepunaea meridiana | reverse complement strand
TGGTTTTTATAATTGTTTGAAACATTAAAAGTTCCGCGTAGTGGCCGATTTATCGAGCCCTTTTGCATAAGTAGAAGGGGCTCAATAAATTGGCCCCTACGCGAAATTCGCACTTAACAAAGTAATGGTAGGATAGTAATTTACCAATGGAATCGGATGTAAAGTGGTATGAAATTGATTTATCAACACGAAAGGCACGAAGAACACGAATGTTTATTATTCTACTTTTCTTTGTGCTCTCTGTTGTGAGAATCATTTTCAAGTCGAAGGAAATCTTCAATGATACACTGGTGATCGAATACGATAGGGTTGGGAAATTGATCGTTCTTGAAGGCAATGGCTTCTACCGCATCATCCGCACCGTGTGGTATGCCATCCGCAATGGCTCCGAACACAATGCTTACCGTATGAAAACGCGGATCTCTCTTCGGATCGGAATAGACGCCGACAAGCCAGAGATTACATATCTTAAGCCCGGTTTCCTCTTCAGCTTCCCGGACAGCCGCTTCCTCAACTGTTTCACCGACATCAACAAATCCACCCGGCAGCGCCCAGCCATACGGTGGGTTCTTACGTTTGATAAGCACAATCCCGGCAGGTGTGCGGATGATGGCGTCTACGGTGAGAAGAGGGGTGATAGGAGGCCAAGTTTTCTTTGTCATTTTAATTTCCAAATTCTTTATTCAGTAGCGTAGGCGTCCTAGCCTGCGATAGAAGTTTACAAGTTTGCATGTTTACAAGTTCGACTAAAATTACCTATAACCAAAGACTAAAGACTTACTTCCTACATTGCACAATAAAAAAATACCCAACAACTCGCGTATCCGCTACGGCAGGATATTTATGAGCTGTCTCTTCATCCGCATAAGGCTCAACAAAGTGTTTGAGTGTAAAACCAGCATCAATTATAATATTCAGCCAATCGCTTAACGTTTTGCTGAAATGGGGAACCTTGAATTTTGGTATACCTTTGCGTAATTCAGTCGGTACCTGGCTGAACATCCACTTTTCTATTTCATTTACAATCGGATTAAAATAATCACCGCATTCAATTGCGATCTCTCTGCCTGCTTCGTCTCTGACGTGTTTCCAACGGCGGGTCGTAAAGCAGGGATGGCATATTGAAAACTGGAAGAAGCCACCCGGTTTTAAAATCCGGTAAACCTCAGCGAGAGCTATCTCCTGCTCAGGCAGATCCATCATACTCATAGTCGCCACCGCAAAGTCGAATGTCTTGTCTGGAAAAGGCAACTCGACAGCGCTGGCGATGCAGTGAGTGATATTCAGTTGGTCTTCGGATGCTTTCTGTTGAGCGTAATGAACGAATTTCGACGAGATGTCAAAAGCGGTCAGGTGAGCGCCGCAGTCGGCAATCAGACGTGTATTATTTCCTTCACCGCAACCGATGTCCAAGCCATAAAGTCCGTTTACGTCGGGCAGCATTTCAAGGAATGCGGGAGTATTAACCAGATCGCGGTAAACGTCGTAGCCCATTCTTGACAACTTTGTCCAGGCTTCAGCGTTGTCATCCCAATATTTACCGACATCGTTATGAGTTAATTGTTTCATTGTCTTATTGCTTGATTGTTTGATTGTGGCATTGGAATTCACAACAGATTAAACGGATTGAACAGATCAAGTTTCTTACGTTGCTGCCAGGTTTCAAGCGAAGCGTAACCTGGCAGCGACGTAAAAAAATCTGCTTAATCTGCTTAATCTGCGGATGAAAAAGAAACATGCGACAAGAGTGTCGCATCTACTGTTGGATTTAGATCAATCGAACTCCCCATCCTTCAACCGCCCGATGTACTTCCTCGTTTCATAAGCAACGAGTCCTGCCAGAGCAAGCAATCCAATCAGGTTCGGAACCGCCATCAGTGCGTTCATCACGTCGGCGATGTTCCATACGAATCGCAGACCGCCTATGGATCCGATTATAACTAATATTATAAATATCACTCTGTACCAGGGGACAGCTTTTGATCCCAGTAAATACTGTGCACATCGGTCGCCATAGTATGACCAACTTATCATCGTTGAATATGCAAACAGCATTAATCCAAATCCTACGATATGATGCCCCCAGCCGTGAAGACCCAAATCAAAGGCGTGAGCGGTCAGGGATGCGCTGGTCATACCGCTTGATGTTGCGCCGGTGACGAGGATAACCAATGCAGTCATCGTGCAGATTATCAGCGTGTCAATCAGCGGTCCTAACATTGCTACGAAGCCTTCGCGGATCATTTCTTTGGTCTTGGCGGCAGCGTGAGCCATCGGAGCGGATCCTAATCCCGACTCATTGGAGAAGACACCCCGAGCGACACCCCAGCGCATTGCCATCGAGACCGTAGCACCGGCAACTCCACCTCCGGCGGCGAACGGCGTAAACGCATACTTGAAGATCATCGCAAAGGCGCCTATTATCATGTCAGCATTCAGTATTAGAATCACGAGTGCACCGAGAACATATATCACCGACATCCCGGGTACTAACTTTGAAGCAACCTGTGCGATACGGCGGATCCCACCTAAAATTACCAGTCCAACCAACAACGCGAGAATTAACCCGATTATGAGGCTGAACAGATTGATATGAAAACCATACAGATCGAATCCTGACGTTTGCCAGGCTTCCGGCATAACGTACTTCAGCCCGTCGACAACGGAATTAGCCTGAACCATATTGCCGATGCCGAAAGACGCAATCATCGCAAACAGGGCAAACGCCATTGCTAAAGAGACTGCCCATCGCTTGGTGCGCTGATTGCCGGCGAGAGCGATCAACCAGCCTGGAGCGAAACCTTTTTCGAGGAAGTACATCGGTCCACCGCGGGCTGAGCCATCGCTGCCAACTTCACGAAAGCGTAAAGCTAATGAACAGGATGTAAACTTGGTTGCCATTCCGAACAGCGCCGTTACCCACATCCAGAAGACGGCGCCTGGACCGCCAAGTGCAATTGCAGTAGCAACTCCGGCAATGTTGCCGGTGCCGATTGTTGCAGATAATGCTGCACAAAGGGCTTTAAAGTGAGAAATATCTCCTTCCTCTTCGGGATTATCATATCTGCCGGTAATGCAACGAATGGCATGACCGATATATAATAACTGCACGAAGCGCAACCGAATAGTAAGGTATATTCCGGTGCCGACCAGCAGCGTAATCATCACCGGACCCCAGACAACGCCGGAAATAGCTGCTATGACCTCGTCTAATTTCATAGTAATGCTCCTGAATTATGATATAATATATGAAAGATACTATCTACTGCATTCTCTCGCAAGGAAAGGACATAATTTTCTTGCTCATTAGGAACGGATGTTTATATTATATGTAAATTGTTTCATTGATACTAAAATAGTTCCTGGTGAAAAATTGCGTCACCTTTTTCCGGAGTGCTCAAGCTTGCTTGAGCGAGTATACCATATATTAATCCCAGATCGGGCTCAAGCAAGCTTGAGCACTCCGGAGTAATATCAGTAAAACATGTTTTCATAAGGTTGCGGACAAGAATGTCGGCCCTCCCTATTAAACTAAGGCATCTAACTTGTCAACTAATTCTATAGACATATACAAAGAAATAAGGCATCTTATCCCATCTGAGATAATCGAGATTGCAGAAAGCGACGGTTATGAAATCTATGCCGTCGGAGGCTGCATACGTGATCTGTTATTGGGGAGGAAAACCAGTGATATAGATATTGCAGTCGTCGGGGATGCGCCAAAATTGGCTCGTAGTATATCAGACAAGCTGAAAGCTGGAAAAGTTGCTATTTATGCAAGGTTTGGAACGGCATTGCTCAGATATAACGGAATGAACTATGAATTTGCTACCGCACGCAGTGAGAGCTATCTTCCCGATTCCCGCAAACCCACCGAGATTACTCCCGTTTCCATAGATGAAGACCTGTCGCGCCGTGATTTTACTATAAACGCCTTGGCGCTCGGACTAACCGGCGTTAATAAAGATCGGTTCATTGATAATTTCAATGGATTATCCGATCTGAAAGACGGCATTATTCGCACTCCACTTGAGCCGGAAAAAACGTTTTCCGATGATCCACTCAGGATGCTGCGCGGTATTCGTTTCGCTGCTGAATTCTCATTCAGAATTGATCGGAAAACATTAAACGGCATACACAAAAACACATCCCGGATTAAGATTGTCGCTCAAGAACGAATCGGTGAAGAGATTTGGAAGATGTTGTCCGGTTCGGATCCGGTAAGGGCAATGCAGCTCTTACTGGAATGCGGGTTGATGAATATTATCATACCGGAAATCGTGGCTATGCACGGAGTGGAGCAGATTGGTAAGCACCATCATAAAGAAGTCCTACTGCATTCGTTGCGTGTGATGCAGAACGTTGTGAATAACTCAGAGGATCCTGTTGTTCGTTTAGCAGGAATCTTGCACGACGTTGGTAAACCGTTGACCAAGAAGTTCATTGCCAAACAAGGTTGGACGTTTCATGGGCATGAGGTTGTTGGCGCCAGGATTGCCGGACGCATTGGTCGCAGGCTCAGGATCGGGAGGCAGAATCTTGCCAAACTGACCAGTCTTGTTCGCCTGCACATGCGACCTGTCAATCTGACTTCAGATGGTGTAACCGACAGCGCCATTCGTCGTTTGATGGTAGAAACCGGCGATTATCTGGACGACCAACTTATACTATGCCGAGCTGATATAACAACTGCCAACCCAAGATTAGTCGGTAAATACCTCGCCAACTTTGAAGAAATGCAACGCCGTATGGGGGATGTTGAAGCTCGCGACAAGATGCGTAAGTTTCAGTCTCCATTACGCGGTGATGAGATTATGGAAATATGCGGTGTAACAGCAGGACCTGTTATAGGAGCGCTTAAGGGTGGGATTGAGGATGCTATACTTGAAGGTAAAATCCCTTATACAAGCGAAGCTGCAAGAGAGTATCTATTGGAAATCAAGGATGAGATCATCAACACTGATATTGAAAAGCTCAGGCAAGAAATCCGTAATCGCTCCAAAGATAGACGAAGTATAAACAGCGGCTTTCAGTTCCCGGAAGATGAAGCAGGAGGCGGTCAGTAAATGGCTGATAGTTATTTATATTTTGGCGATAATCTTGATGTTCTCAGGCAACATATTGCGGATGAATCGATAGATTTGATCTATCTTGATCCACCTTTTAATAGTGATAAGGATTATGTTGCGTTATCCGGGAAACGCCGTAGCGCCGACATCTTGCCGACATTGCAGCTCCTTGCAGGCGAGGACGCCCGCGCTACTAAAGGAAGGGTATTTAAGGATATTTGGCGCTGGGATGATGAAGTTAACAATAATTTCCAAAGAATTATAGAATGCAATAACAATAGATTATCCCAAACCTTAACAGCGTTTAGCCAATTAATCGGTAAAAACGGGCTCTTAGCATACATAGTTATGTTAGCTCCGCGACTGGTTGAGCTTCATAGAGTTCTGAAACCAACCGGTTCAATCTACCTGCATTGCGACCAGCACGCCAGCGCATATATCCGATTGTTAATGGATGCGATTTTTGGCTCTGAGAACTTCCTCAACTGTATCGTCTGGTGTTATGGACTTGGAGGAAGTTCACCGCGGTATTGGCCCCGTAAACACGATGACATACTCTGGTATTCAAAAGAACCGAACAAGCATAACTTTGAAGCAGTTCAAATCCCCGCGACTTCTCAGAGAATGAAAGGTCAAATGAAAAAAGCGCCGGATTTCTGGAATATTCCAACGATTAACAATATGGCAAAGGAGAGGACGGGCTTTCCGACACAGAAGCCGGAAGCATTGCTGGAAAGGATAATTGAATCTTCAAGCCGCAAAGGTGACATAGTTCTGGATCCGTTTTGCGGAAGTGGGACAACACTATGCGTCGCTCATCGGTTGGGAAGGAAATGGGTTGGGATTGATAATGCACCGAAAGCGGTTGAATTGGTTGAGGAACGGTTGGGGATATTGTTTGGTTGCGAAGCTGTATATAAATTGAAGTTGACATTTAGTAATTAAATATGTTATATTTGTAATAAACTCAGTATCCAAATAATAAACACGGAGTTCTTCAGATGGGCATAACTTATACAACAGTCACTATCAAACCTCTATCGAATACTGGGAAATCCTATAAGGCTGAATTTTTGGTAGATACAGGCGCTATTGATTGCGTTGTTCCAGCAAAAGAACTGGAAGAGATCGGTGTAGAACGAACTGGACAGAAGATGTATGAACTTGCAGATAGCAGCCGCGTTCGATTCGATTTTGGTTTGATTCAGATTGAAGTAATGGACGAAATAACCGCTGGGCGGGTTGTTTTTGGTCCCGAAGAAACTGACCCGATCCTAGGTGTAACTGCTCTCGAATCGGCAGCCTTAAAAGTCAATCCTGTAACTAATGAGGTTGAGAAATTACCCGCCAGCCTGTTGAAATAAACGAATTGCAAGTAATATTAAAGAAATCGGTTATGCCTTTAGCTCAGCCGGAGTAGCACAGCTTGCTGCGCGCTCGCAAGCAGACACGCATGCGCCACAGTGCAAGAACGCAGCAAGCTTTACTACTCCGGTATTGTTAAGTGGACGCGCAGCAAGCTTCGCTACTCCGGTGTTATTAGGTTTAT
>JAVCDD010000058.1 GCA_030765125.1 Candidatus Hatepunaea meridiana | reverse complement strand
TGGTTTTTATAATTGTTTGAAACATTAAAAGTTCCGCGTAGTGGCCGATTTATCGAGCCCTTTTGCATAAGTAGAAGGGGCTCAATAAATTGGCCCCTACGCGGAATTCGCACTTAACAAAGTAATGGTAGTGCGTATTTGTTTATCTCCCTATCTGATTAGCATAACCTTCTGTGAAAATATTTCACCTGAAGCTTCCAATCGAACGAAATACAATCCCGACGGCAGGTCAGTGGCAGTTAGTGTGGTAGTGAGGATGCCGGGTTGTTGAAAGCCTTTAAACAGTGTTGCTATTCTGCGTCCGGATAGATCATAAAGCTGGAGTGATATATGCGAAGAATAAGGCAGGCAGTAAGTGAGCATAGTCGTTGAATTGAACGGATTGGGATAGGCGGGATATAACCCGAAATTGCCGGGGAGATTCTGATCGGTTAGTTCATTAACAGCGGTTACTCCGAACCGGAGTATTCGAACAGTGTCCACATTCTCCCAGGGATCTCTCCTGGGATCTATGGAGCCCGGAGCTATATAAATAAAATCCTCGTATGTAGATATCTGAATGTAATATCCTGTGGGATCGCCTGTTAAATAAATCAGTTCTGGATTCAGGGGATCTGCTAGATCGAAAACTCTTATAGAATAAGGGTCTTTGAAAAATAATTTACCTTCTGAAATAACAGATCGGCCACTGCGTTCCATGAAATCAGCTTCGATGCGTCTTACAAGTTTGGGTTCTTCATCTCCACTAATATCGTAGATTTCGATAAAACCCACTTGTTGTTGTTGCAGGTAAAGAAAGGGAAACAGGTAGAGATAATTCCCCCAGATGGATAATTCGATATCACTCCAATACCACCAATAATTGTCATGGTTGAGTGAGACTTCGCCCAACTCTTCCGGGTTGGTAGGATCACTTACATCGAATTTCGATAGGTAGATATCTAAATCATCCTGCCTTGTTCCTGGAGGTAGATATGTAAATATTAATAGATCGTCATACAATACAAGATTATCGCTCTTGAATCCGAGATTCGCAACCTCCTCGACATTTTCAAGGTCGGAAACATCGTAAATAAAAATACCATCCATCCCTGATGCAACATAAAGGTAATCATCCGAAAGCACCAGCAGCCCCGCTGGAACTGCTACTTGTTCACGACCATGGGGGTCCATGAAGTGATACTGATAACGTTCAAAACTCTGATGCCATAAAGTGTCCTGGTTGGTAATATCATAGATAACCAAATCAGTGGGACCAATTGAACAGTTACCTTCAAATTGACTTTTTGCGGTCAACATAGCAAAAATAAGAGTATCCCTCAGTATAGCATCCGAACAAAATCCTTGCGAATAGCCACGAACGTCCCAATAAGTATTCATAGTGAGACATCTATGAAGCTCTTCCGGTTCGGCAGGATTCGCTATATCCCATAATACGATTTCATTTTGGTATAATTCTTCACCGGGATACTCTTCAAGATCTTCGACAAGCATCCTGTCACCGGAAACAAATAGCACCTTATGCCCACGGATTTCTCCCACAGGTTGAATTGACAGTGAGTCCTGACCATAAGCTGTTAATTGTAAAAGCAGAATTGATATTGTGATAAGCAAAATCATGAGAACTCCTTGTTTTATTTACGGATCCGGATGTTACTTGATGGGGTTTATTCATTGGCGAAGGTTACAACCGTACATCTCGCTGTTAAAGTATTGCCCGGATATAGTTGTTATTCAATCCGCTTAATCTGCTGTGAATGAAACTAAGCGAAGACAAGATTCACAGCAGATTGAACGGATTAAGCAGATAATAATGCAGAATGACAAGTAGTTTTGTTAAAAACCATTAGGATGAATTCTAAACACATCCCACCGACTTTGCTTTAAACAACACCGTAGTAATGAGTTCGGTGAGCACTCCGTAAATTACTCCTAATGCAAAAGTGCCAATGAAGATATACGGATCACTCATCACTGGTAAAGCCATCGGTATGCTGGTGATGATGCCAATTACAATGCCGTGAAGCCACCATTGCATCCTCAGTGCGCTGATTCCAATGGTAAATCCCATCAGAGTACGGCTGACGACTATTATCAATTTTATATTGGTAGTTACATCCGGACTTGAACTGGCGAGGTACATACAGACCAGCCCAAAGATAAACCCACAGATAGTTGCGATGATGACGCGTTTGGTAGTCAGCATTTTTGTTCTCCTTTGCAATAGAAGTTACCAACCTATTGTACGGTTGAATGACTGTTTACATCTGAAGAATATAATCTTCTATATTACAAAGAACAAGTGGTTCCTGCCATTTGAATTGTACAATTGCAAATGGGTGTTCGAGTTCCATTATTTTACCAATACAACTTTCATCATTGAGATTTTATCACAAGCCTGCAACTCTATAAAGTAAATACCACTTACAAGCTTAAGACCGTTCAGCGAGATAGAATGCGCCCCTGCACTTAACTCATTATTCACAAGATCAAGCGCCAGCCGTCCCTGTAAATCATATAGATTCAATTGCACCTGTCCTGATTCGGGTAGGCTATACCTTATAACGGTGTTAGAGTTAAACGGATTCGGACAAGCTGAAACAATTCCAAATTCAATCGGCATAGCTTCAATGCTTTTCAACCGAATAACCGTTAATCCATCGGTTTCGTATCCCAAGTTTCCCTCAAGCACCTCAAATTGAAAGTCATATTCACCATTTTCATCAACCAATCTGATTTCTAACGCTTCACCTTCGC
>JAVCDD010000173.1 GCA_030765125.1 Candidatus Hatepunaea meridiana | reverse complement strand
TGGTTTTTATAATTGTTTGAAACATTAAAAGTTCCGCGTAGTGGCCGATTTATCGAGCCCTTTTGCATAAGTAGAAGGGGCTCAATAAATTGGCCCCTACGCGGAATTCGCACTTAACAAAGTAATGTTAGTGTCTGACCGAAAAGCCTCCCTTTTGTCATTCCTGCGAAGGTGGGAATCCAGATAATCTATTGTTTCTCCTGGATTCCCGCCTTCGCGGGAATGACAAAAGGGGGTTAATATCCAGAAAAACGAGGGTTTTCGGTCAGGCACTACTTAACCAATATCAAATTTCGAATCTGAATTTGGTCGTTATGTTGAATTGCTACAAAATAAGTTCCACTTCCGGTGGTCTTCCCGAAATATGCCGGACTAAAACGGAACTGATGCGTACCCGCTGAAAACCGACTGTCGGTATCATGCAGAAGACGACCCAGTGTGCTGTATACCTGAAAGCGCACATTCCCGGGAACAGAAAGTCTGAAATTAACTCCGGATTCAGAGTTAAATGGATTCGGGTAGAAACTTCCAACCGTAAATTCTTCGGGTAGTCTCACTCCCTGTTCAGGCGCCGTAATTTCAACTTCATTGATCTCGTATGTATGGAAAAAGAAATGGTTTGCCAGATAAATATTGTTTCCAACTATAACCGGTTCATTTGTAGAGGCAATAGTTTCGGTTGTCGATATCAAGCTTACATCTTCCGGATTCGAGATATCAAGTAAATGAAATCCGCCCTCATAATTTTTAACCACCGCATAATCACCGGATACAGATACTTTTCCGAACACCCCTTCAAATGTGCCAACAAGCCACGGTTCTACCGGATTGCTGATATCAAGGATACTCATTCCGCGATCATAAGCAGTTGCATAGAGATATTGATCCTGTATCACCATTGAACTCGCCCATCCGAGAGATTCGAAAGAGGCAATCTCGGTTATGTCCGCTGGATCAGAGATGTCCAAAATCTGAAGATCACCATCATGTTCGGCAAATCCGCCGATATAAGCGTAATCTCCATAGATGGCGGCTCCTTCAAAGTACTTGGGCGCGCTTTCGGGATTATCCAGAACGACCGGATCTTCAGGATCGGTAATGTCAACCGCTGTCAATCCTTCAACGTTAACTCCCACATAAGCAGTATTACCTGATATAAAGACGTCTTCAGACCAACAGCCTCCAACTCCGATAATTGACAGCATTTGCGGATCAGCCGGATCGGATACGTCGAATGTGATCAGTCCACCCGCTGCCCTCATCCATGATGCGACTACGATGTCTCCTTCAACAGCTAATCCGGAGATTGATTCGTCTACACCGCACCAACCGGCTACAAAGGGCATTTCCGGATATGAAACATCTATGACAATAAGGTGATCGATGTATTCATCGCCGGGTATCCCACCGTTTACATAAGCATAATTCCCGGATACAGCGAGATGACCGCATCTATGTTGAGGATGGTATCGGTTTATCTCAGTCATCTCAGCAGGAACGGTTATATCCATTGTAACAAGACCATTGGATGGTCCGACGAGATACCAAATGTCCTCTTCAATATGACTCTCTCGCACATTTTCCAGAACTGCTTCGATTTCGAGCGAAACCGAAGGTGATTCTGGATCTTCAATGTCCACGAGAATTAAGTGTTCAGCGCTTGTCAGAAATGCGTAATCACCTCTGATAGAAACGGTACTGACAGAATCCGTTTCAAGAAAGGCTGCCTGTGATAGTTCTTCCGGATTACGCAGATCTACAACAATGAGACCGGCGTTGCTTGTAACAAAGGCGTAATCCTGATTGACTACAAAATCGATTGCTGCCATTTCCTCGAAATCATAACTTCCAGCCTGCGATATATGCTCGGGATCTGATATATTTAACATAATAAGCCGGTTATCCGAACAGATAACATAGATATTATCAGCATTAAACGCCATTTTAACGGCACTGGAGGGGATCTCCAGATTACCTACCAGGTCAGGATTGGCAGGATCGGAAATATCCACTGCACTCAAAAATGACGCGTCGGCTGTTGAATAGCATAAGAATAAATAATCTCCAAAGATAGTAAATGCATCTGCAACCTCCTCCTCGTTCATTTGAAGACAGTTAACCTCTGTCACATTTTCCGGTGATGTGACATCAAGGATGTAAATACCTGTTTCACGGTCTAACAGGAAACAGTAATCTCCATCTATAGAGACAAGAACCTCATCTCCGGATAGATCAATAAAGCCGGTTTCGTGCGGATAGACCGGAACAGAATTGTCGATAATTCTTAATCCCGACCTTCCAGTCGCGACAAAAACCAGATTGTCTGAAACATCGACATCTATTGGATTTGCCCACGAAATGCCGATAGTTGCAAGGTAGTCAACTGTAAGACTGTCTTGTGCCTGTAAAGTTGTCAGACTAATCGTACAGACTACTACGATCGAAAGTAGAAAACGTGAAGTTTTCATTTCTATATCTCCTTTGTTGGATTTTATAAGCTCAATATAACTCATTTTTCAAACGATGTCAAACAGAGAGTGTTGACATGGGGATTAAACGGATTGTGAGTGATTGTTATGAGGTTTTTTACAAATATTTACTTTATTTAGTGAAGTTTTTACGGAATTTCCGATTGAAAATGAGAGCATAAATCTCGTTTAAATATTGGTTTATTGTGTTTAAGCCGTTTCGTAAATAATTTATTTATCCCAATAATCCAAAGCAGTATCTCCAGATTCTGTTGCAATTCAATTTCCAATCATTTTCCACTGAAATGCATCACTAATTCCTTCATAACGTTCAGGTGATGATCGTCGTGCTCTGCTTCGAAATAGAGGCTGTCGACCATTCGCATCGGTTTATTTAGATGGGGATGATTGGCTGATCTACTGAACATATCTTGTGGATAGGCTTTTATGCGCTCGATTAATTTGTTTCGTGCACTGTTAAATTCTCTAAGAACCGCCTCAATACTCCCCTGATTATGGTTTGCTTCGTAAGTTCTCCTGTTGGTCATGTCAGCCGGACGGAGAGTCTCTATACCAGCTTCAAAATCATCCAATCTCCCTGTGAACAGTGTCTCCGTGTTGATAAGGTGACCAATGTGTTCCTGGATCGACCATTTTCCTGAATGACGCATCTTAAGCGTAGCGGCGGGAACGTCTCTGATGATGTCCTCTATACGAGCCGGTGTACTTGTCAGGCGGTCGATAATTTCGGGGTAAATATCCACCGGAAAATCAAATTCGAACTTTCGATTAATCCAGAGCATTTTGTAATTCTCCTTTGTTAGTTCAGTCGCAGAAATGGCTATAGAGCGTAGGGGACAGCTTGCCGAGCCCTGAAGTCAATGGGGCTCGATAAATCGGCCCCTACGCGGTTGTGATTTTTTACTTATGTAATTATGAGACAGAACATTATTTTAATCGGTTATGCCTTTAGCTCAGCCGGAGTAGCGCAGCTTGCTGCGCGCTCGCAGGAGAACCGCATGCGCCACCGTGCAAGACCGCAGCAAGCTTTTCTACTCCGGTATTATTAAGTGGACGCGCAGCAAGCTTCG
>JAVCDD010000071.1 GCA_030765125.1 Candidatus Hatepunaea meridiana | reverse complement strand
TGGTTTTTATAATTGTTTGAAACATTAAAAGTTTCGCGTAGGGGCCGATTTATCGAGCCCTTTTGCATAAGTAGAAGGGGCTCAATAAATTGGCCCCTACGCGAAATTCGCACTTAACAAAGTAATGATAAGCTCTGTTTATTAAGCCCTTTCGGGGTTGGTTGGTATAATGGCATCTCCTGGTGATTACTTTGGAGTGCGCAAGCCATGCTTGCGCACTCCAAATTTTCAAGGGAATGATAAATCATTATGCATATTTCTGCGTTTATGCTTACTTTCACACTTGTTTACTACTTTGTCAATACAACTTTCCTGATCATACTAAATCCTTCCGCATTTAATCTGACAATATACAAACCCGATGACAGACCTCTGCTGTTCCAATTGATGGTGTATGTTCCAGCGGATTGCTTATCATTTATAAGGGTTTCAACCAACTGTCCCTTAAGATCGTAAACGCTGATCGAAACGTTTGTAAGACAGGATACGCCATAAGTGAAACGCGTTATTGCATTGAATGGATTTGGGCAGGCTTCCGACAGGAAAAACGAATTTGCAGTTTCCGACGCCACTGATACCGTCAGGATAAGCAGATCGTCCGTTCGGTAAACCAAGCCTTCGCCCTCAATTATGGATGTTGTTTCAAGACGTTTCTCATTGTCAACCGCGTTGGGTTGACGACCGTCCCATATCTTCAGTTCAAACGCTTCGTCTTTGAGTAATCCCTCTCTTGCCTCAGTAGACGGAATATCGCCCCATATCGGGAAACCACAAGAGCCATCTTTGATGACGCCTGCGCCTGTAAGTTCACCTGAAGCGTTGAAAGCCGCTATTTCAGAGCCATTATGTGCTATGTTTTGAGGTAACGCCGTCACCAGTACGCTCATGTTGCGATCCGACCTGATGGGAACAGTCCAATGACCGGTTGTGAAATCGGTTCTACTCCAGTCAGCGCTTGCCTCCCGATCCTGCTCTTCGGGATAATTGAACACGAGGTCTTCATCAACGCAAATCTGGTAACCTTGTGATTCGTACCAGGGCGGCATACTCGAAAAACCGCGACTTGGAACCATAAAGGAACCGTTCCCATCCTTAATTATGATGATATGATCCACAATGCTGGATATAACATAGAAGTCAGGTGATGATGCATCAAGTTCGTAGGTAGGATAGTAGGCTATTATATTCCAGCCTTCAACCATAGGGATATCCGCATCATAGGGTATCTGCACTCCTGTCCAGACGGTTTCGACATCATTATTCATATTGAAACGATAACCTTCCTGAAGGTTCCAGTATGGTATGCTGTTCCATTCCCATGCGATACTGCAGAAATGCCCCCAGTTATCATTTACACTGATGACATGATGTCGGTTCTGATCTATGCGAAGCTGTTGGATCATCAACCATATATCAGGTCCGCGTTGTTCATTCTCGCGATACATTTCCTGAGGAGGCATAATATTCAACGAGGTGATATTCCAGCGTTCGAGGAATGAAACGCTCAGTTCGCGCATCACATAAATGACGATATCAACAGTGATATCAACTTCAGCATCACCATCAGAAACGGTGAACGTCGGATGGTATTCACCCTCATCGTCCTGTTCGGTTTCCCAGGTGAGAGTGGCGATGCCATTGCCTCGAATATCCAGTTCTGCTTCGTCAGGCAGATCGCCGCGATCCCATTCGATGGTCAGGTCGTCTTCGTCAACGTCGGTGGCTTCAAGGTCGAATTGAACCTGTTCACCGACGAGGATTTCAACCGGATCGCCAGGATATTCTGTCCAGACAGGATCGTCATTGATTTCGGCGACAGTGACCAGGAATTCGAGTTGGGTGCTTAGGTCGCGGTGAGGCGGAGAATGGCGGGCAGGGACACCTGCTCCATCCTGCAAGGCTGTCAGGGTGCCGTCTACTGCAGGGAGATTGCTGTCAACCACGTCGGGTTGACAGCGGTTACTCAGGTCTGTCAGGGCGCCGTCCCTGACAGCATTGAGATTATTCAGTTGACAGACAGGAATGTCTGTCCTACCCGGGTGATCATTTAATCTGCGTAATCTGCGGATAGGTCCCCGATCTCGTCCTCCGTCATCATCGGAAGCGGTTACTGTAACCGTTGCCTCACCGTACCAATTGGCATCGCTGGATAGTTGTAGCTGTGTATCGTCAACTATCTCAACAACCAAATGCTCATCGCTGCTTTCAACCTCGAATGTAAGTTCATCATCATCGGGATCAAAGAAGACGTCTTCCAGATTGGCGACAATGTATGGATCGAAATCTTCATTGAGTTGCTGGTCGTCAATCGGTTCGCGGATTTCGGGGGGACCGCCAGCACCAGTTCCGGATAGAGGTACAATAAGCTCTTCCTCGTTTGGGTCATTCGATACGATTATTAGCTCAACTTCATAATCACCCGGTGAATCGGGCTCGAAATAAACCGTTATAGGATATTCTTCGTCCGCACCGATTTCAAATTCCAGCTCAACATCAAACATAATGCTGAAACAATCACCCAGAACACCTCTAAAATCTCTAATCCAGAGATCCTCATCGCCAAGGTTCAGAATGGTTAACTCAAGCTCGGCTTCCTGGTTGACAGGAACATCACCGAAAGCGATTGCTTCTGGTCGGACGGATATATCAGGGGCTGGGTCGTAGATGAAGTAGTATGCTCCCATATCGGCGCGTGTGTCGTCGGGATCATTGTCCGAATCTGGATCGCCTGCATCTATACATGGTGAGCGGCTCTCGTCGTATTCAGGGTAGTTCTCCCAGGTCAGGTGATAGTCGTCGTTGTCAGAGTCAACGAATAAAGGATTAGAGTCGATGTTGCCGTCGCCCCATTCGAGTATGTCGTTGTTATCTACAGAAATGCTTCCCTGACCACCTTCGAAATCAGTATATGAAACTACAAAAGCATCAGGACCATAATCACCATTACTGAATGACCATACCGTGTATTCCTGTTGCTGGGTGTTGTCCCATATTATTGAATTCACAACCGAAAGCCTGGACTCAAGGCTTAGGCGAGACACACCTGCATTACTCCTCGCGGTATTGCCGTTGATAGTACAATTTTGAATTGTGATATTTGATCGATTGTGGCAATATATCGCGCCACTATGACTGTTTGAAGAGTTTCCGGTTATGGAACAATAACTCACTGTCGGGCTGGATTCCCAGAAGCCAATCCCGCCACCACCGTTACCTGTTGTTTCATTGTCTTTTATTGTACAGTGGCTGATATTAAGGTTAGAATTCCTACCGAAGATTCCACCTCCATAACTCTGTGCTGTATTACCGCTAATTGTGCAGTTGCTGATATTTGATTCAGAATTCCTGCATAAAATTCCGCCTCCATTCGATTCTGATGTATTACTGTTTATATTGCAGAAGCTAATTGTAGGATTTGAACCAAAACAATATATACCACCTCCAGATCCTGCGCTTCCATTCTGTATAGTAATGCCAACCAAAACCGCATCTTCACTCTCTTCATTCTCAAATGTCACTGCACTGCCATCCTCATCCCCATCAATAATCGTCTGCTCGATGTAATCCTCATCCCCAGTTGTCAAAAAGAGACTCGCAACAACAATATTATTTCCATCGAAGTCAATATTCTCAACATATTCCCCCGGATCAACCAGCACTGTGTCACCGTCGGCAGCGGCGTCGATGGCAGCCTGGATGGTCTCGTATTCGTCGGGGACGTGGAGGACGTGATCCGGTTCCTGGTGGAAGTAGTATGCGCCCATATCGGTGCGGGTTCCGTCCGGGTCTTCGGGGGAATCGGGATCACCGGCGTCAATGCAAGGGGAGTCGGCGGTTAGGTGGTAGTCGCCCTCGTCAGGATCGACGAACAGCGGGTTGGCGTCGATGTTGCCTTCGCCCCAGTTGACTTCTGAATTCCCCGAGACATCTATAGCATCTTCTCCACCCTCAAAAAGTGTGTAAGAGATCGTGGCAATATCCGGCTCATCCCGATGTCCTAATAATCGAATACCAGGAGTTGTATTATTCCAGTATATACAATTGTTCATTGTTACAATGCTTGCATCATAACAGAATATTCCGAATTCCCTGTTATCAGATCCATTGCCAGATATTGTACAATTCATGAGATTCAAACTGGAGTTTTCAGAAATGACGAAAATATCCCAGGTATTACCGAAGATCAG
>JAVCDD010000380.1 GCA_030765125.1 Candidatus Hatepunaea meridiana | reverse complement strand
TGGTTTTTATAATTGTTTGAAACATTAAAAGTTTCGCGTAGGGGCCGATTTATCGAGCCCTTTTGCATAAGTAGAAGGGGCTCAATAAATTGGCCCCTACGCGAAATTCGCACTTAACAAAGTAATGCTAATGCCAAAAGCCTAAAGTCCAAAGCCTTTCTCTTAGGATACTACTGTCTGCACTTGTGATCGCTATGACCGTGAGTATTTTCGTCATGATCGCAGATATTCTCACCGGCAATTAGCGAATCTTCAAGATACAATTGCACAATTCGTTCCGGTGTGTCTTCCTGAGCGCCCATAACCACACTGATGCCGTGACGTTCAAATAAATCTTTAGCCCTCGATCCCATTCCACTGGAAATAATAACATTAGCGCCTTGCTGGTACAACCATTGCGGCAGAACACCCGGTTGATGACCTGGAGTAGGTATCAGGATCGAATGTTTTATGGTTTTATCCTGTTTATCGACATCCATTAAGGCAAACGAATTACAGTGTCCGAAATGCGCGCAGAGTTTGCCGTTTGCTACGGGTAGGGCAATGCGAATTGTTTGATTTTTATTGATTTCTTTCATTTGTTTTTTTTTATTGTTAAATTGTTGTATTGCTGTATTGTTGATCAGCAATACAGCAATACAGCAATACAACAATCATCCTAGTAGTTTTTCTTGTATTCTATTCCACATCTGTTTGATTTCAGACGGAACTTTCCCGTTACCGAATTCAATAATGCTCTGTCCGGCAACCTGTGCTTCTGTTACCGATCTGTCATAATCAATTTTTCCTACCACATCAAGGCTGCGATCCTCACACCACTCCTGTATATTGCTGTAAATGTTTGGGTTAATGTCCCATTTATTTACGCATACCATAGTCGGTATATTGAAGTGCACCGTAAGGTCGGATACACGCGCGAGATCGTGTTGACCGGACATAGTCGGTTCGGTAACAATCAGTACCAGATCAGCGCCGGTGATCGAAGAAATAACCGGGCAGCCTATGCCGGGTGATCCGTCAACTATTACAAGGTCTAAGCCGCGTTCGGATGCGATTCGTTGTGCGTTGGTTTTAACCAGAGCTACCAGCTTCCCGGAATTTTCAGCGGCAATCCCAAGCTTTGCGTGAACCATCGGACCAAATCTTGTCTCGGATATGAACCAATCGCCTGACTTCCTATCAACGAGATCAACCGCATCTACAGGGCAGACGAACTTGCATACTCCGCAACCTTCGCAAGCGATAGGATCGACTGTATATTGCGAATTTGTATCTACTGGTTCTCTGATTGCATCAAATCGGCAGGATTCACAGCAAATCCCACATTCGTTACAAACATCCGGATCAATAGCTGCGACTTTGCCACCGTAGAACTCCTCGCTTAGTCTGACATCCGGAGCCAAAATTAGATGCAGATCCGCAGCGTCCACGTCGCAATCAGCCAGAACTGATTGCTTTGCTAATGCGGCGAAAGAAGCGACTATACTTGTTTTGCCTGTTCCACCTTTACCACTAATGACAACCAGCTCTTTCATTTCCGTTGTACCGTTTGTTGATTTCTTTTACCTTCCCCCCTTAATGAGTAAGGAGGGTGTGATGATTTTGAGTCGTTAATCATCAATTACAAGTTGCAAGTGCCCGTAGAACAAGTTGGACAGCTTGAATCAAAACCGGATGCTGCATCCTTGTCACCACCGGAAATACCAACCCGGGAAACCACGTGATCAAGATCGATTGAACCACATTCCGGGCAGGTGACACCAGCGCTCTTCCAGTCGAAACCAGTCAGTTTATTAAATTCTTCACCGCAATTGCGGCATGAAAATTCATAGATTGGCATTTTTTATCCTTTTAAAATTAAGTTTGGTGTATTTATGAGATTTTATTTGATATGCTATGTGTGCTCAATAACTCATTGTCTAATCTGATAATCAAGTTATTGTATATTTTCCTCATAGCTCCCGAAACGTCAACCAACAATTCACCTTTTGAATACATTACAGCGATATCCCTGTCGTCAGGAATTTGCACTAATACAGTTATATTCTCACGCTGACAATATTCCTCAACGCGGTCGTCACCTAAGCCCCAGCGGTTGATTATCACTCCAAAGGGAATGGATAATTCTCTTATAGTATCCACTGCCAGCTTCAGATCACTCAGACCGAAAGGTGTTGGTTCGGTGACCAGCAGAACGTAATCAGAACCTTGAATTGCCTCTATCATAGGGCAAGACGTCCCAGGTGGTGAATCGATAATCACTACGCCATTCTTAGGCATCTCGTTTTTTACAGACCGAATTAGAGGCGGAGACATTGCTTCACCAATGTTCAACCTACCAGCAACGAATTTAATCGAACCTGCAACGCCGATTTCGACTGTTCCAATTTCACGATCCTTCTCAGTGATTGCATCGATTGGGCAGGCGAGACTGCATCCTCCGCAGCCATGGCAAAGTTCAGGGAAGGTAAGAACCGTACCCTTGACCGCTACGATAGCGCTGAATTGGCAGACCTTCCCACACTCGCCGCAACCGTCGCATACATCAAGGTTTACATTTGGAACCGGGATGCTTGCAGCTTTTCGCTGCTGGATGATTGGCTTGAGAAAGATGTGACCGTTGGGAGCTTCTACGTCGCAGTCGAGGTAGGCTATTTGATTCGCTTGAAAACGAGAGCTCTGAGTGCTCGCTTCAGCGCGTATATTCTGTAGAGTAGGGGACATAGTTAACACGCGCTGAAGCGCGTACTCAGAACTCTGTTTCCCGTATGAAGCTAGAGTTACAGCAAGATTAGTAGCAACAGTTGTCTTACCTGTTCCACCTTTACCGCTAGCGACAGCTATCTTTGCGAGGGTATTATTAAACAATCACCTTGCTCGGGTCATAGTCGTCCCACACTTGGGGCATTTTTCAGACACACACTGTGAACCCGGCTTATGTGGAATTATTGTTCCGCAACTTGGGCATATACAGTCTCCTCCGGGTCCTAAGCCGGCACGACCACCGCGGCCACCGCCACCTGCACCGCCACCGCGGCCACCGCCACCTGCACCGCCACCGCCACCGCCACCGCCGCCGCCGGCACCACGACCGGTTCCACTACCCTGACCGGTGTTGCTTAGCATTCTCTTATTTCCTTGATTTCCACCTTGTGTCATTATTATGTCTCCTGTTTGTTAGCAATTACGACCATCGTCTTTTCCGCTGACGAATTCTTTGACCATCTGATCTTCTGCATTGAGATTTGAACTTGCCTCGGTTGAAGCGATTAGAACCTCTCATTACAGAAACACGATTCCCTGTCTCCCCGGAACTTCCGGCAAGCGATTGTCGTGTGTCATTTCGCATCGTAAGAGATGCTTCGTCTCCACGATTTATTATACTGCGATTAGATGCACTACGTTCTTTTAACCAGTCCAATGCTGCGGAAACAGCGGTTTTCACTACCTGTCCTGCAAGTGAGGACAGAGATGAGCGGACGAGGTTGGTATTCCTCGAATCAATGATTTCATAGTCAGCTTCCTCACTTTCGACAACCGTCTGGTCTTGTCGAATTGTAGGAAGATTATCGCTACTCACCGGTAGCTCCTTCGAGTTCGGTAATTCGCTTTTTCAGCTCTGATAAGCTGTTCTCAAGGATATTAGATTGCGACTTCAACGCCCTTAGTTCTTCCTCTCGCGGAATTTCAGTCGCATAATTTGGTGGATAGGTTTCCTGTCCGAAAAACCGACCACCCCGAGCCCAGCCGGGAAGTCCTGTCGCCTGGTATTGGTTGCGCCACCCTCGACCATGACCGCCAAAACCACCACCGCGACCCATTCCAAAACCGAATCCCCGACCGGGATTCGCACTGCCGGGTCTATCAAAGCCGACACAATAACCCGCTTGACGACCCGTCATCGGGCCCGCTCCAGCAGGTCCTGTTCGATCTCCGTAAGGCATAGTTTTCTCCTTTTATGAATTAATTTAAACCTTTCGTTATTACCAATGACCCACAACGTCAGGAGCGTCTGTTGCTTTCAGATCGTTTCGGTTAAAACGTTCTACCACTTCAGCAATATTACCTTCAACATCGGTGAATATCTTTATTCCGGCTGCCTTTAAGGTTGTAAAGGCATTTGGACCGCAGTGACCGGTAAGCAGTACTTCCACACCGTTTGTCGAAAGGATTTCTGCCGCTTGAATACCGGCGCCTCCTGCACGATTGATATTATCAATGTTATCTACTGCCTCGAATTGAAGGCTTTCTGTATCTACAATCAATAGATACTTGCAACGCCCGAAGCGAGGATCAACTTTGTCGTTCAGTGTATTACCATTTGAAGTAATAGCTATTTTCATGCTGTATGACCTTTTTTTTATCTGTTATGTATTCTCCCGTGCCGATGCTGCATACCATTGCCTCTGAAGTGGCAACAGCCTGGCATACGATAGCACGGTTCTGATAGTCTATTTTGCAGCGCTGCCTGTATTACTTCATCTGTATTCCCACAAATCCAGGGCTCAATTCTGATACCGCTTGTAGTTAAAAACCCAAGGAACGCTTCTGAAACGGCTCCACAAAGAACCATTTCGATATTGTTTCTCTTAAGGGCGTCAATTTTTAAAGGCGGTGACAAACCAGCTAATGAAACTCTATATCGGTCAATTTCCACACCTTTATCGGAATTGATTACCAATAGATTCTGTGCTACATCAAAGACCGGTGAAATCCGGTTGTTCCAGGTAGTGACTGCAATTATCATCTAAATAACCTCCGGTATTTTATTACGCAAGTTCTATGCCATTATTAAATAACACTGATAATTATTCATATCTATTGAATTAACAAGGTAATAAAAAAGACCGCTAAGAGGTGGCGGTCTTGTATAGTATTATAAATGCTACTCTAATTATAGTTACAGTAGCAGCAATGACACTCTGCTATTTCGTCTTATATCTACCATCCTCTCTCGGAAGAACAATACCAAGCTTCTTTATCTTCCTGAACAACGTTGACTTGTGAATACCTAACTCTTTCGCGGTTTCAAGTCTGTTCCAACGGTTTCTCTTCAGGGAAGCAAGAATGAACTCTGACTCCAGGTTGCTAAGTGTTTTAGATGCGCTGACAGGCTGACTTAGTTGTGCATGGTGACGAATCTCGGTGGGGAGGTGTTCTATTCCGATATGACCTTCGTTGCATAATACGAAAGCGTGTTCAATTATATTTTCCAGTTCGCGCACATTTCCCAGAAAGCTGTGCTGCATTAATATGGATAAGACGTCAGGTGATACCCCGGTTATTAGCTTGTTCCGAAGCTTATTGAACTTGTTGATGAAGTGGTCAATGAGCAAGGGAATATCTTCGCGTCTTTCTCTGAGAGGAGGCATTTCGATCTGAACGATATTTATTCTATAATACAGATCCAACCGGAATTCTTTTTTCTCAACAAGCATCGAAAGATGACGATTGGTGGCAGTTATTATCCTGACATTTGCTTTTTTAGGTTCGACGGTACCGAGCGGCTCATAGTATCCATCCTGCAGAACACGAAGCAATTTCACCTGTGTTGCCGGAGATAAATCACCGATTTCATCAAGGAATATCGTTCCGCCTTCCGCCAATGCGAACCTTCCTGGTTTGTCTTGTTTTGCATCTGTAAAGGCTCCGGTTTTATATCCAAACAATTCAGACTCGAGCAGGGTGTCCGGTAGAGCGCCGCAATTCACTGTAACTAATGGTTCAGTACTTCTATGACTTAGATTATGAATTGCTCTTGCTAAAAGTTCCTTGCCTGTACCGCTCTCACCTTCAATTAATACAGTTGAATCACTTTGTGCTATAAGGGGAAGTGTTTCGAATATCTGTTGCATTGCCGGACTCTTGCTGATAATATCCTCAAATGAGTACTGTCGTTCCAATTCTTTACGCAGCTCTTCAACTATACTAAGATCGCGGAATGTTTCGACGCCTCCGATTACTTTTCCATTCTCATCTTTCAGCAGGGCGGTTGAGATACTAACTGGTATGCGTTTGCCATCGTTGTCAATAATGTAGATTGCTCTGTCTATAATTGGTTTGCCCGTTTGTGTGGTTTGACGGAGTGCACAATTAGTTTCACAGATACTTGTGCGAAAAACCTCGCAACAGGGTTGAGCGATGGCTTCCTCGCGCTTGACGCCGGTAATTTTTTCGGCGGCTCGATTAAATGAAGTAATCAGCCAGTTTTTATCTACTGTAAACACACCATCTGCGATGCTGTCTAAAATAGTGGAAAGGTGGTCTCTATTTTTGTTTTCTGTTTTCATTTTTACTTAAACCTAACCTGGACAAACCGGAAGAAATTAGACAAGGATATACATGATGAACAGGATTTTCTTAAATATAACTTGTGTTACTAAAGCTCAATAACTAAAGATCAAAGACTTATTTCACCATCATCCAATTAATCCCCCAGTATTCCTCCTTGTGAATCATCTTATACCCCGGTACGAGGTAATACGGATAGGCGTTCCAGTTGTGCAGTCCGTAGTAGAAGTTGAAATTGCGTATTCTTAATGTGAAGCGGATGTCGAGTGGATAAGCTCCACCGATCTTTTCCCAACCTTTAGCGCTGTAAGCTTCATACTTTCCGATGTATTTTCCGCTCAACGAAATATCAGTCTCGAAATCGTTGTTCCAGAAGCTCTTATGCCAGCCGGTTTCCCAGCTAAGCCTAAAGCCGGGTTCCCTGTTGGAAACTGGTATGAATGTCGATGATTCCTCTTTTAAGGTCATTCCAACAAAGGAAATCATTGCACGATATGGTTCATTGTCAAATCGCCAGGTTGTTTCCCAACCATATAGATAGCGGTCATCGATATTCATCAAGGTAATGATGCTGTCAGGGATATCATTCCATACAACGGGATGAATGTCAGTCCAGTAGAAAGCAGCGGTTTCTATTTCACCGTAATATACATTTCGTTTAAGTCCGATGCACCCGCCGCGGGTGATGGTCGGAGGTTTGTCAGTGCCATGAACAGGTAAATCAGTATCAATGTTCCAGGCAGGTTGAAAATCATCATAAAGAAACGCATTATCATATTTAACAAATATCATTTCAGGGGAATGTGGGTCGACAGCCTGCTTCAGTTCTAAAGATAACCTACCAATTGGCTTTATATTCAGTTCAGTTCCACAAGCGCCGATGATTCTGACTCTGTCATACAACCAGCCCTGTCCACCGCCGAGCAGCCATAGTTTAATATGTCTGAATTCCCTTTGCCATCCGATAGTTCCCTCCATTTCGTTCAATAAATAGTCCGACCCACCTGGAAGAATTCCATCCAATCTGCTAAATCGAAGGTTCAAGCCAAAATCATTGTAAATAGCCTGCAATCTACTTCCCAGTTCACGTCCATAATCACGCAGCGTGTCTTCTTTTAACAAACTTTCGGAACGATATATAGCGAGTTCAAGGCTTGAATTATCGGTATAGTTATGGATGTATTGTATATCTAAATCACCCCGTCTGATCTTATTAACAAGAGTTGCGTCAGGTGTTAACACCTGACGTAACGGGGTGAAGGGGATTTCGGTACGGTTCAGATTAGACATATATGATAGAGTAATTTGATCCGAATTCTTCAGTTGCGTTGAGTATTCACCAAATAGAATATGACCTGTGTAATTGGCGTGCGCAAAACGTCCCCTTGAGCTGGGAATCAATCCTCCGGCGGTAATGTATGAATGTGCGCTGATCTGTCTGGAATGAATGAATTCGACGGGAGCGAAATCGTAGTAACCGTCTCTGTGAGTCAGGTGAGTGACTGGGGTCTTGCATTTAAGCCGGTGAGGTTGAAAATCAATTATAGCGCCGCTTGCAATAGAGCCGTCTAATGCTCCATAGTGTGTTGATCTTAATCCTCCGACTGCAATAAGAGGCAGTAGACTCAGGTTGGATCGTCCCGTGCGTGCATCGCGAAATGGTCGCCCGCGCCAGAGAACCCTTGTGACTCGTGGTCCTGTGTAGAGCGAGGAAAGAAATACTCGCCTGCCGGCAGTTACGAGGTCAGGGTGGAAGAACTGTGGATTGAATCCGATCAGATCACTACAGTTTTCAAGGTTCAGAATAGCTAATTGAGGAGGTTGGAGCAGGAAGATATCTCCACAATCAAGTGGAGTGCTGATATAATTGGGATTGAATAGTGAATATCCGAAACGATGATGATAGAAGTCGTCTTCGGTTGCTGAACTTACACTTCGAAGTAGAAGTACAACAATAAGTATCATAAAGAGTCGAATTGCGTCAGTTGTTAACAACTGACGCAACTTGCGGAGTTGACGAATGTATAGATTCATCGGTCAGCCGGTTGGTTGATGTCGGTTGATGACGTCAATGAGAAGAGGTATTAGGAAGATGAAAATCACTGTATTACCTACAATATGCACCAGACTAAACGGTATACCGGCTATTAAAGTGATAACGATACCTTTCAAATCAAATCCAACAGAAATGGGAAAAGCTAAATTTGTCAACAGGTCATACCAGAGTGTTACACCTATTGCCGATATTACTAAATAAGGATGTACAAGAAAGCCTTTCGTCTTGATTTTGCGGAATAAACCGCCTGCGATGGGGGCTGCGATAATGCCGATTATTTGAGCAAATAGCAATGGTGGGAATAAACCTCCCTGTGGATTGAATCCGAAGTAGAGTATTGATGCGATCGTCGCCGACAGAATTCCCCGTTTAACGCCAAGTACATAACCAGCAACGAATAGAACAGCAGTAATAGCTTCTACGTTCGGCACAACCATAAGCAAATATCCAACAGCAGCACCTACGGCAGCAAACATAGCAGTGAGGATATGACCCCTGATCGATCTATCAGGGATTATATTGGAGATTTGATGACCGGGGTTCAAAATATATACAGAGTGTTTGAGTATAACCGTCGAAATAAGTATAACTATATTATAATTTCAGCTTTCGTTGGAATATTCATGTATACCTCTACATCATGCAGCATGAAAATCGGAGTACTCAAGCTTGCTTGAGCATCACCGAAGCAAGCTTCGATACTCCGGTGAAAACATCTTGAACATCTGCTTACAATTAAATACTTATGTGGTTAATCGTTTTCAATTAAAAACGAGATTTTTCCTTCAAACGTGCAGCTTTACCCTTGCGTTGTCGGAGGTAATAAAGCTTGGCACGGCGCACGGAAGCTTCTTTCTTTACCTTGATGTCTGCAATGAAAGGGCTGTGGGATGGGAAAACCCGTTCAACTCCAATGCCGCCGGAGCCGATCTTTCGGACGGTGAAGCTGGCTCCAAGTCCTGCACCACGACGACTGATGACGACGCCGGTGTATATCTGAATCCTTTCTTTTTCACCTTCGACTACACGGTAATGAACATCGATTGTGTCACCGATGTTAAATGCAGGTAAGTTTTCATTTATTTGATCTTTTAGTATTTCTTTCCAGGTTTCCATTATTTAATCCATTTAGTTTGCAAGTTTGCAAGTTTACAAGTTTACAAGTAAGGAAGTGAGAAAGTAAGAAAGTAAGCAAGTGAATAGATAATAGTATTTTACTTGGAAACTTGGAAACTTGGTAACTTGCATACTTGCAAATTTATTTCTTGTTTAATTCTGGTCTTCGTTTCTTTGTTAAGAACTGCGCTGTAATCTTTCTCCATAGCGCAATATTCCGATGGTGTCCGGATAATAGAACACCAGGAACACTTAATCCGTTTAAGTTCTCCGGTCGGGTGTAGTGCGGGCAGTCTAACAGGTTGTGTCTGAAACTGTCATCAAGAGCGCTGTCAATATCCCCTAATACTCCGGGAATCATCCTGACTGCAGAGTCAACCATAACTGCAGCCGCAATCTCTCCTCCGGTTAAAACGTAATCCCCCAATGAATATTCCCGGTCAACCCATCTCTCGATAACCCGTTGATCAACTCCTTTATAATGTCCGCATAGGAAAACCAAATGCGTTTCTTTAGACAATTCATCAGCAACATCCTGATTGAACGGAATGCCTTGCGGAGTTGGATAGATGATCAATGGTTTTGGTTTTACATCAGGAATAATATTTTTAAAAGCTCTAAATATCGGTTCCGGTTTAAGTAGCATTCCTGCTCCGCCCCCGAACCTGTAGTCGTCGGCTTGATGGTGCCGGTCAGTTGTGTATTCCCTCAAATCAAATATATTTACATCCAGGATGTCGGCATCACAAGCGCGTTTTAGTATACTGTAGTTGAATATAGAATCGAAGAACTGCGGGAATAGTGTCAGAATATCAACCTTCAACTTTCCTCCCATAATCCTTCTATACGCCTAATGACAATAAGGTGATTCCGAACATCCACCTTTACAATATATTCTTTCACCGCAGGTACGAGGATTTCTCCAAAGTATCCATCAATAACCCATAAGTCGTGATGACCTTGCTTCATTACCTCTTTTATAATCCCCAATTCAGTATCATCATCTGCAATCACACGACAGCCAATCAGATCATCAATATAATATTCATCAGTAGACGGTTTAGGTAGTTCTGAAGATGCAATAACAATTTCACAACCTGAAAGAAGATACGCGTCTTCTCGTGTTTCAATCCCTTCCAGTGTCATCCTTAACCAGTTGTTCGTTCGTTTTGATCTAAGAATGTTTAACTTGCGGAATCCTTCAGGCAACGCAACTGTAATCTTTGCAAGACCTGTCAGATGCTCTGGTTCATTAGATATTGAGTATACTTTTACATCGCCATTAACACCAACAGGACGGGCGATTCTGCCAATTGAAATCGGGTTATTAAGTTGCACGTTATGATCTTATCAGTAAAATTGAACGTATAGTGATAAGCTCTGAAAGGGTGATATATTTCAGCATAGGCATTGCCCATGAATATGATATGCCCTGTAAGGGCTGCACAACATACTGTTTATTTCGTCCTTACAGGGCTATGATCAGAGAGGTATCCTACTGTTCAACAGGGTGTTGTCCTGCCCTGAATTATTTCGTCCTTACAGACCAGTGGGTTTAGAATCTTCCTTTGAATCAGTTTTACCCTTAACTGACTTATCTTCGGAATCTTCTTTGGTTGTCTTTGCTTTCTTTTCTACCGCTTTTGCAGTTTTTGCATCATCTGCTTTGGTATCAGCGGTTGCAGTGTCTTTTATGGTTTTCTTTGTTGTCGGTTTTGCCTGAGTCTTCTTCGTTGCTGATTTTTCTACGGCTTCCTTCACGGGAGTTTCCGTTTGTGCTTCTTTTACAGGCGTTTCCGTTTGTGTTTTTTGAGTGGATGCTTCTTTTTTAGTCTTGTCTACAGCAGGAATATCAGAAGTTATTTCTACTTTAACATCTTCTTTAACATCCTTTACAACAGGTTTTTTATCTGCTTTAACTTCTTCTTTAATCTTAACTTCAGCCTGTTTTTCTTCAACTTGCTCAACGGTAGGTTCTTCGGTGGTTTCAGCAACTACCTTCGGTTCTTGCTCTTGTTCAGGTTTAGGTTCCGGTTGTTTATCCGGTACAGGAAGAGGTGTAATTTTGGAGTGTTTAGCAAACCATTCCGTCATTGCTTCTTCAATCTGTATTTCAGACATTCCCCGCTTTTCCATACGGAAGCGCAACCACACGCCTTCACGTTTCAGCAGGCTCATCACTGTTTCCGAAGGTTGAGCTCCCACCCGAAGCCACTTTAGCGCCTTATTAGCATCTATATTTACGGCAGGTGGATCGTCAAGGGGATGATAGTATCCTAACCTTTCGATGAATGCCCCGTCTCTCTTACGGCGCTGGTCTACAGCAACTATGCGGTAGTATGGGCGTTTTTTACGACCCATTCGAGTTAATCGTAGTCTAACGGACAATAGTATATACTCCTGATTATGTGTTTGTCATATAAGAATGAGCCATGCAGCGACAGCGCATTCAATAAAGAAAAAAATCGCCAGAACGGTTGATCTTATGATCGCAGACAGGTCGCGACCAAATCCGAAATCAACCTTTAATAAGCCTTTATTTGAAAGCAGAAATAGCCCAACTATAACTGCAAGTAACGCGCCTATAACGCCATACCAGAAGGAATGACTTAGGCGGTCAATTATGAAGCCGAATACAAAAGCATTCAATAGCGTCATAAATCGTTGTAGAATAATGCTCTTAAGCATTATCGTTCATTGTTCAAGTTACCTACCACCCAATCCGGGCATTCCGGGCAAACCGAGTGGCATTTTTCCGCCGCGTTTACCCATGCGTTTAAGCATCTTGCGCATCTGATCGAATTGGTTCAGTAGTCGGTTGACGTCCTGAACGCTACGACCGCTTCCTCGTGCAATCCTGCGACGACGGCTACCGTCAATAATACGTGGTATCTGACGTTCCTTGACCGTCATAGAATCTATGATTGCTGTGACCCCTGTAAACTCGCTTTCGTCAACTTGCATACCCTTAAGGGCGCCGCGCATACCAGGGATCATTTGCAATAACGAATCTATCGGTCCCATATTTTTCAACTGGATTAATTGCTCGCGAAAATCTTCGAGGGTTAATTCCTGTTTGGCGACTTTCTGGGCTAACTTGGCAGCTTGTTCAGCATCAACGGTTGATTGTGCTTTTTCCACCAGGGAAACTATGTCACCCATTCCAAGGATACGCCCTGCCATTCTATCAGGATGAAAGGCGTCCAGATCCGCTGGTTTTTCACCAACACCGACGAACTTGATCGGTTTATCGGTTATCCAGCGAATAGAAAGCGCTGCACCACCTCTTGCATCACCATCCAGTTTAGTTAGTATAAGTCCGGTGATATCAATTCGCTCAGAAAACGCTTTAGCTGAACGAACGGCATCCTGACCAGTCATTCCATCAACGACCAGGAGCGTTTCAGGTGGATTTGCAATTGATTGCAGCCGTTTAAGTTCATCCATAAGCTCACCATCGACGTGCATTCGTCCGGCTGAGTCAATGATGATGCAATCTAAGCTCTCCTTTTGAGCGTGTTTACGAGCATCCTTTGCAATCCTGACGGGGTTTTTATCATCGCTTGTAAAAACCGGAATATCAAGTTGCTTTCCCAGCAGTACCAATTGCTCAATTGCTGCCGGGCGTTTAGTATCAGCAGCTACCAATAAAGGTTGACGACCGCTGCGTTTCAGGTGCAATGCCAGTTTTGCACAAGTCGTAGTTTTCCCCGCGCCATTCAAGCCAACCATCAGGATGGTGGAAGGAGACTTGCCAAAACGTATCGGTTCAGCTTGTCCTCCCAAAAACGCTGCCAGCTCGTCGTGGATGATTTTCACCATCTGTTGACCTGGCGTGATGCTCTTCAGCACATCCTGACCGAGTGATTTCTCCTGGATAGTCTTAACGAAAGCCTTGGCGGCAGGAAGGCTGACGTCCGCTTCGAGCATAATACGACGAACCTGACGCACAGTATCCTGAACGTTCTTTTCCGTCAACTTACCTTGCCCGCGCAGGTTGCGTACAAACTTCTCAAATCTATCGGTCAGTTGTTCAAGCATATAATATGTGCGTAAGTTTAAAAGTTTACAAGTTCACAAGTTTACAAGTTAAATTGATAATCAACAATCAGAACTTCAATTTGCTAATCTTTTCAATAATATTGGTTGTTGAAAATCCTACTAACCGTTCTATCAACTCAACTCTTACAGCAAATTCTCTACCGATGACGTCTTCAATTTTGTAATCGTTTCCTTTGACAAGTACATCCGGTTTTAGCGCTGAAAGCAATTCATAAGGTGTCGGTTCATCAAACAACACAACCAAATCAACCGCGCCTAAGGCTGCAATACAAGCTGTGCGGTCTTCCTCGTCAATAATTGGTCGTCCCGATTCTTTACCCCAGAGTCGAACGGAATTATCGCTATTAATTCCAACTACTAATCTATCAGCGGTTTCTGATGCAGTTTCAATTGAAAACAGATGCCCGCGATGTAGCAGGTCGAACACTCCATTAGTAAAGGCTATAGTTTCATTCTTGGCGCGCCAGTTAGCAATAATTTCGAGCAACCCATCACGAGTAACTACTTTTGAAGACCAAGTATCCGCTTTCAATTCCAAACGCCCTCTGATATTTTACAGTGGGCAATACTGGATTCGAACCAGTGACCTCTGATATGTGAGACCAGCGCTCTAACCAACTGAGCTAATCGCCCAAACTTCATCATTTTATATAACCTAACAATTTAATTATTATTTATACTGAAGTCAAGGTGTCGTATATTCATTTCAATGTTGTTGATTGATTCACGTATTTTATATTGCTTGATAAATAGCACCATTTTACTCCGGAGTGCTCAAGCTTGCTTGAGCGGTTTATACTATATGTTAGTCCCCCCAATCAGGCTCAAGCAAGCTTGAGCACTCCGGCGTGTGGCACGGGCTACTTGTTGCCCGTGTTTCATTACTTCCTATCTACATTGAAAGGTAAAGAGACACGGGCAACAAGTAGCCCGTGCCACACGCCGTAAGGTAAGGGACAGGAATGTCCACCCTCCCCAGTTAATATATCCGTGTTCTCTGCGGTAAAATCTACTTTAGCCTAAATACAAACGTAACCATGCCCTTCTGTTTCTTCATCTTTTGAGACTTATCCAATGGGTTAAAACGCCACGTCTTAAGAGCTTCCAGGGATACTTTTTCAAGTTCGGGGACACCTTTGGTTTGAGGCGCAGCGAAAGAGACTAAACCATCCGGCGTGACTTCAAAGGCTATCTTTACCGTTATAGCACGTTTGATATTCCTCGGAAATTTCGGCAGTTTTCCGCCTATCTTGGTTCGTGATTGACCTTCCCAGCTAATGCTGAACATTTCATCCCCTGCAATCGTTTCTCCGAGGGCGTCGGGACGATCACCGGTTAACAGTTCATCGCTTATAGGAATAGTACTAAAATCAGCTCTTTCATGAGTTGACGTCAGAGGTTTATTAAGTTCCAAGCGTTGGCGGTTCTGGAATTTTTTTACTGATTTCAGATCCGGTTTATCTGTCGGCAACGGCGCTTCGATAGTCTGACGCTCGCTGTCCGGTAATCTGAGCAGGGGAGAGGTGTCATCGAGGGTTTGACGGCGCGGTAATTCCACTAACGGGGTCTTACCACCGAACTCCGGTAAAACAGCTCCACCGCTTGCTCCCGGTTCAGAGAATGAAGAGAATGAAATAGCGCTAAACTCAAGCTCAAATGGAGGCAGCTTGGTGTTGATTGCCAGGAAAGCCAGGGCTAACAATAGGTGAAAGGCGATAGAAGCCATCCAGCAGATTCTATTTGTCAGCCGATCATTCATTCTTCTTCCTGCAAGGTGGCTATCAGGAATTTTTCACCACCAGCAGCCTTAATGCGATCAATAACACTGACAGCGTTTTCCAACGATACGCGACGATCTGCCTTGATAACGATAGTCTGAGCGGAGCCATGTACGATGTGCCTGCGGATATTTGCCGCCAGCGCTCCAAGGCTGGTTCGTTCGCTGCCGACGTAGATTGTACCTTCACTGGTTAGCGTTACGATGACGTTCTTTTCTTCGATGACCTGCGCAGTTTCACTGCGGGGAAGCTGCACCTTGATGCCGGGTTGAATGATATAAGCGCTTGAAAGAAGAAAGAAGATTAACAGTAACAGGACAATATCAGTCAGGGAAGCCAACGAAAAGGTCGTTATAGGCTGATTATGAGGTTCAACCTTCATTATTGCTTCTCAAAATACGGAGTGTGATTTCACCGACAGACTCCAGTTGACCGGCGACCTTTTTAACCCGAACTGCAAGATAATTATGAATGATAAGCGCCACGATACCTACTGCCAGACCTGCCGCGGTCGTTACCAACGCTTCCCATATCCCACCGGCAAGTACGTTAGCGTTGACGTTGCCGCCGAGGTTCTGTATCTGCATAAAGGCGCGTATCATACCTGTTACCGTGCCCAGAAATCCAAGCAGCGGAGTGGCAGATGCAAGTGTTGCTATCGTTCCCAATCCGGTTTCCAGTTGTGACAGTTCCGTCCGGGCAACCGATTCTATCTTATCAGCCGCTTCCTTGCGTGAATACTTGTAGCGTCGCAACGATGTTGCCATTTCAAAAACAGAGTTGGGTCCCATTTGGCAGGCTGAAATATACTTCGACTGATCTACAGTTGCTGGAACGTCATTCCATTCCAAAAGGAATTTCGATAATTGATCGGATTCTCTTCGTAATGCTATAAACCTGCTGATACCAAGCGCAATAACCACAATTGAAGCGGCGGCAATGAATATCATCAACCAGCCGCCTTGTATTAATATTTCGATTAGGCTCATTTATTCTCCGGTTTGTTTTTTTACCGCAGAGTGCGCAAAGAACGGATGCTCGTTCCCACGCTGTAGCGTGGGAACGAGAAACACGCGCTGAAGCGCGCACTCAGAACTACAATTTATTATCCTAAATCACCAATTTCCTCGATAAACCAAATTCAAATACACAGTCAACGGCATTTGTTCATATCTTGGAAAATCGTAGTACTCTGCGTTTAATATGTTTTTTATGCCCATTTCCATTGTAATTACTCTGTTAAACAGTTGTTGAACAGAACAGTTCCAGATTAATCGTTCCGGACGATTGTTGTAATAACCTGTAAAATCAATCGGAGCGGAACTCTCGAAGGTCAATCCGGTTCGAAATGTTAATGTTTTGTGTGGGATTGTACCGAAAAGCCCAATGGTCGTTTGAGGTATTTGCGGAGCTCGGTCACCTGATCCGGTTCCACTGGTTCGAGCTTGTAAAAACTGTGTATGTAAATGTATAGAAGCGTCGCTAATGATATTATAATCAAAGTTGATCTTTAATCCTAATCGTTCCAACCTACGTGAAACAGGAATCCAGCCTCCGGAATAAACAGGTACAGTAAACATAGTATGCCGTGTATCGTTCCAGAATAAGGCAGCGGTTGCTTCCAGATCGGATCCGAAATATCTTCTGTATGCAAAAGTGAGATTAATTATTTCTTCTGATATGTATCCTCGCGCCGTCGTATCGAGTACAGGTGATTGTCTTAGTGTGTTTTGTGAGGAGAAAAATCTAACTGTTGGATTAAACGATAAAGATAATATTCCCCCCACAGGCAGATTTCCTTCGATTTTTATTTGAGGAGCAACTCCCGATCGTGGTTGTCCATCGGCTGATTGTCCGGTATAAATCGTTCCTCCTGCAGAGAAAAGTAAATCCGGATATGGGCTAAGGCAGTATGAAGTTGTCAGATATCCTAACATCAAGCTTTCGTTATCTATATCGTTACTTTCCACCGAATAGAACAATGTTGTTTCAAGAGCGCCTTCATATAATTCCAGGTTATGTTTGACGTTTATCTGAGTGTTACTACCTGTAAGCTTGCTTTTGCTCGAGTATGTCCATCCTCCAAAGGTAGTATAGCCGGTAAAAGAGCCGATTGATGTAGTCAGTGGATTAATCAGCATAGATAATTTCAGATCCGACCGGCGAGTATCGTAGCAGCTATCAGCGGAAGCCAGCGAGTATTCATTTGTTTCATAGTTTACTTTAGCATTAAAAGACAGAATGTTACCAAGTCTATGCAATTCATTATATTGACATTTCACGTCAAGTTTCCTGCCTGCTTGAATTCTACGTTCTGGATGATATAGAGTAGCGTTTCCCCTGCGTGTAACCTTTGGCTTGGCATAAATCAAATCCCCATTCAGCTCGAATAGTTGAAACCAGCCACCGGTTATTCCAGTATTCCAGTATCCAGAGCTGAATTCCTTTTGTATTGTTGGCTTGGACGGCGGGGTCCAGATTTGGAGCAGGCTTAATCCAGGTCTTTCCGATTCCGACATTTTAGGTTTTGATATTACCGATATAACCGAAGCAGGAATCCGGTTTCCCTCCAACCGGATCGCTTTTTCAACCCCGATAATCAAATATTCAGGAAGCTCGATATCAGGAGGATTAGCTCCGAACGCTTGGTGGTTCGATAAGTTAAAGAGAATGAAAACTGCTAATATGTATGAGAAGTATTTTTGCAATTTTTTTGTCTTTGGTTTCTACCTTTGATCTCTACGGTGAAAATTATTTAATAAAATGTAATATAATAAACTTATTCCAATAAAGTAAATACTCAACCTTTTTAATTGTGTGTCTAACTAATTAAGGATATACTTGCTGAATATACTTGAGAAATGTTATATTTAGTGTTTTATTTCTTAATTGAATGCAAGGCATCAAAAATCTCAGTGCCCTCTGCGTTCTATGTGGTAAAACAAGGAATCACAATGAAAGACAAAATACATCCATCATATAATTTAGCGAGCGTAAGTTGCGCTTGTGGTAATACTTTCCAGACGCGGACTGCTGTTGGTGATATAAAAGTTGAAATCTGTTCGCAATGTCATCCGTTCTATACCGGCAAGCAGAAGCTGATTGATACGGCGGGACGGGTTGATAAGTATTATCGACGGTATCAGATAAAGCCAAAGGAAGAAGAATAAATAGCGAAGAGCGAAGGATGAAGTACGAAGGACAAATACTAAACGTTTATGGAACTAATTTCATCCAACTCCAATTTTAATTCTTTCAATCTTATTTCAATCAAAACCCCAGTAGACGCGACACTTTTGTCGCGTGACGATGCTATTTCTCATACGCGTAGAGGCTGATTTATCGAGCCCTGTTGTATAAATTGAAGGGCTCAATAAATTGCCCACTACGCGCCATTGGCATTTCCAGGACAGAACTGTTCTTTCAATATAAACCTACCCATTAAGGAGAAACTATGAAGCACTCACTTCAAACTAAACTTAGTTTAACCACAATCCTTTTACTTATTACAGTAATCATAATAACTTGCAATTCGGTAATTGAAGCAGCGGAATCAACACCCGGTTTCTTTCGCTATCCGCATACCGATGGTGAGAATATTGTGTTCACTTCGGAAGGCGACCTCTGGAAGGTTCCACTTAAAGGTGGTACGGCGGTAAGGCTTACCACTCACAAAGGCGAGGAACGTTTTCCGAAATTTTCACCGGATGGCAAATGGATTGCCTTCTCCGGTCAGGATGATGGACAGGATGACGTCTATGTCATTCCTGCGTCCGGAGGTGAGCCGCGCAGGTTGACCTTTCACCCCGGTCGCGATCAGGTGATCGGCTGGGATAAGGAAAATAACGTGTTGTTTCGCTCATCGCGTGAAACGTCCTACAGAATTTACAAAATCTTCAAGGTATCAACCGACGGGGGATTGCCTGAGTCTATCGGATTGGATAAAGGTACGCTTATTTCTTATGAACCGGAAGGCTCTCGCATTGCTTTCAACCGTTTTTCACGCGAATTCCGAACCTGGAAGCGATACAAAGGCGGTTGGGCGCAGGATATCTGGGTCGGGGATATCGATAAACTTGTGTTTAAAAACATAACCGATAATCCTCCACAGAATGACTGGGATGGCACGGATGCTTTTCCGATGTGGCATACCAATGGCAGAATCTATTTCAATTCTGATAGAAACGGCAGGTCGAATATCTATTCGATGACGCCGGAAGGCTTGGAACTCAAGCAGCATACGGAGCATAGCGAATTCGACATCCGATGGCCCTCGCTGGGCAATGGCGTGATCGTCTATCAAAACGGTATGGACATATATACCTACTACATTGACTCTAATCAGAGCGAGATGGTCAAGATTAAGCTGCCTTCAGATCGTGTCCAGGCGCGAGAGAAGATCATTGATCCAAAGAAGTATATCACCGATTTTAAGATTTCTCCAGATGGCAAGCGGGTTCTGTTCTGTGCACGAGGTGAGCTGTTTACCGTTCCTTCAAAAGGCAAGGGATTGATCCGCCAGCTTACCTTCACTTCCGGAGTCAGGGATAAGTATCCCAACTGGTCTCCGGATGGTGAAAAAATCGCTGCCTGGTCGGACATTACAGGTGAAGAACTGCTTTATCTATATCCTGCGAAGGGTGGGGATCCGGTGAAGATCGGCGGGGATGAGAGAGGTTGGCACTACCCGGCAGAATGGTCGCCGGATGGTGAGAAGCTCGTCTTTAGCAATGAGGAATTGGAGTTGGTGGTACTTGACGCTAAGAGCGGTAAGCGGAAAGTCATTGACCGTGGCGAGTGGGAAATCAGGGAGTATTGCTGGTCGCCTGACAGTCGTTATCTTGCTTATACTTTCCCTGAGGAGAACTACAATCAGACTGTCTGTATCTGGGACAGCAAAATCGATCAACCGTATCGAGTAACCAAAGACTTCTTTAATAGCTACAGTCCCTGCTTTGATCCGGAGGGTAAATACCTCTACTTCATGTCCGACAGGGTAGCGAATCCTCATCTGGATGGGCAGGAGATGACCTATATACTCGATCGTCGTACACGACCTTACTGTATGAGTCTAAAGAAAGATATGTTGTCCCCTTTTGCGCCTGAAGCGGATCCGGACAAAGATGAAGATGAGAATGAATGGGATTTTGATAAAAAGAAGAAGAAGGGGAAGAAGAAAGGTAAAAAAGACGATGAAGAAGAGAAAGAACCGGTCAAGGTTGAAATTGATTTTAAGGAGATAAAGGATAGAATAGCTCCGTTCCCGGTACCGGCTGGAAATTTTGGCAATCTCAAAGCTGTAAAGAACAAGATATTCTATATATCCTGGCAAAACAGCGGTATGTTCGGGGATACCTTTGAAGGTAAGAGGAAGCGAGGTGTTAAGCTTCACAAGTACAATATCAAACGAGACAAGAAAAAGATCGTTGCCGAGGTCATTCAAGGTTATGATATATCCGCTGACGGTGAGCATCTTCTTATCCGTAAAGAGGGAAGATTCGAGGTTTCCGGAATCGACGAAGGCTTCGGTGGAGGATTTGACTGGAAGGAAAAAAACGGTGATGAAGAAGAGGATGATAAGAATGTTGACCTGAGCGGCTGGGATTTAAGAGTTGATATTCGTGCCGAGTGGCATCAGATGTTCAACGAAGCCTGGCGGACGCAGCGGGACTTCTTCTGGGATCCTAACTTGCATGAGGTTGACTGGGAAGCGGTGCGCAAACAATACTTACCTCTTGCAGCGAGGATTTCAACTCGTGACGAGTTGAACGATCTGATAGGTGAGATGTTCGCTGAGTTGAACTGCTCGCACGCTTATGTAGGGGGCGGTGACCAACGGAGAGCCGATTGGCGCGGCACGGGTTTGCTTGGTGTGGACGTAACGCGGCATAAATCGGGATTCTACCGTATTGATCGGATTATCGAGGGCAGACGCTGGGTTCCAAATCTTTCAAGTCCATTTATTACTAATGGCGATCTGGCGAAAGTTGGCGATTATATCGTCGCTATCAACGGCAGATCAACGGCTGAGGTGTCTAACTACCTCGAACTGTTGCGTGATAAAGCCGGTGAGATTGTCTCTGTTGTCATCAATGGTAGTCCATCACTTGAAGGCGGAAAAGAAGTCATCGTAAAGCCTATGGGGAGCGAGTCAGCGCTGCGGTATTACGATTGGGTTGACAACCGGCGCGCTTATGTTGAGGAAAAGACTGATGGAAAGATTGGATACATCCACCTTGCCAATATGGGCGGTATGGGGCTTTCGCAATTTTCCGCCGATTACCTGCCGCAGCATAACAAGAAGGCGTTGATCCTGGACGTGCGTTATAACGGTGGAGGATTTGTTGCTCCGATGATCCTCTCGCATCTGGCGCGCGATATGTTTGCCCAAGGGCGTCCCCGCCACGGATCACCCTACCGAACGCCATCAACGGCTTTTTATGGTCACATGGCGGCGGTATGCAACGGTGAAACCGGTTCGGATGGCGAGACCTTCACTGAGGGCTTCCGTCGTCTGGGCTTAGGACCTATTTTCGGCACCAGAACCTGGGGTGGCTGGGTTGGCATTAGAGGGGGCAAACCGCTGCTCGACCGGGGAGGCATCACGCAGCCTGAGTTCACCGGCTGGGGTGAAGAAGGAAAGTGGTTGATCGAGGGACACGGCACCGACCCGGACAGCGTAATAGTAGACAATCCCGCCGATGTAATCTCCGGAAAAGACGCACAGCTTGACGCCACAATAGATTATCTCTTGAAAAAGATAAAAGACGACCCAATGAATTGGCCCAAGCAACCGGAATATCCGAATCGCCGGTAACGTAAACGTTTCTGCCTGTGGTTTTTTTCCACCGCAGAGATCGCAGAGAACACAGAGTTGAAATCCGCTGGGGAAATAGGGGGACAGTATACCAATTTTTATAATTACTCATGAAAGATATGCGATCTATAGAAAAATAGGTATACTGTCCCCCTATTTCCCATATATGTGCCCCATCTGCTTAATCCGCTTAGTCTGCTGTGAATAAAACACACACCATCCCCCCGCATCATTCACAACAGATTAAACAGATTAAGCAGATTATACGGTTACTAAAACTAAACGGAGAACAAAATGACCGACTTGGAAAAAATAAAACAACTTGAAAAAGAAATCGGAACGAGATTAAAGCAGTCAAGCTTTCGTGGTTCATCACCCAATCGTAGAGGTTATAATCTGAATGGAATAGGATCTGTAATCAGCCTAAGCATGTTCAGCCTGAAATTAAAAAGCATTCCCCTGATTATCTTTGAATTTCAGAATCTATTTAGACTCTTTTTTCGCAGAAATTTACTAACCAACATCCCGAAGGAGATAGCAGAATTAAAGAAATTGGGGTATTTAGATTTAAGTAGTAATAAATTAACAGAATTACCGAAGGAGATAGCAGAATTAAGGAACTTACGAAATTTATTTTTAAATAATAATCAATTAAAAGAATTACCGAAGGAGATCATTGAATTAAAATTGGATATTAAATGGGAATTAATACATCCTTATAAAGGAATTTTCTTGGGAGGCAACCCACTTGAATCCCCACCTGTCGAAATCGTAAAAAAAGGAGTAGACGCCGTCCGCGCCTATTTTGAATCACTGGAGGGCGAAAAGCGACCATTGAATGAAATAAAAGTGTTGTTGGTTGGCGATGGCGGCGCGGGGAAAACATCGCTGGTCAAGCAACTGCTCGGAAAGGAATTCGACAAGAACGAATCGCAGACGCACGGCATAAATATAGACAACTGGTACGTAAATGATGGCGAAGACAAAATAAAGGTCAATTTCTGGGACTTTGGCGGTCAGGAGATTATGCACGCCACTCACCAGTTTTTCCTCTCCAGGCGCAGCCTCTACATACTGGTTCTGGACGGCAGAAAAGATGAGAAGACGGAATACTGGCTCAAACATATCAAGAGCTTCGGCGGCGATTCACCCGTCCTGGTGGTTATCAACAAGATAGACGAAAACCCCGGCTTCGACGTCAATCGTCCCTTCCTGCAGGATAAATATAACGGGATCAAGGGATTCTACAGGGTTTCCTGTGCGAAAAGTGAAGGTGTTGAAGCGTTTTTAAAAGGGTTAAGCGAGGAACTGCTGAAGGTTGAGATGCGCCGGACGCCCTTTGCGAAGAGCTGGTTCGACGTGAAGGAAAAATTGGAACGGATGGAAGATGATTTTATCTCCTGCAAACGATACGAGGAAATCTGCAAAAAAGTCGGAGTTGACGACAAGACCGCTCAGGACACGCTGATTGATTACCTGAACGATCTGGGCGTTGCGCTGCATTTCAAGGATTTCGCATTGGAGGACGTGCACGTGCTCGAACCGGGATGGGCGACCGGCGCGGTATACAAGATCATCAACTCAGTGGAACTGGCGGATAACAACGGAATATTGAAACTGAGCCGATTGAAGGATATTTTGAAGCAAGAAGAGGAGGATAAATACTATTATCCACCGGATAAATTCCCGTATATCATTGAACTGATGAAGAAATTCGAGCTTTGCTACGACGTCAACAGGTGGTCAGTCCTCATCCCCGATCTGACCGAAGTCCAGGAACCGCCGTTCGGTTTCGATTACGGCGATGCGCTGAAGTTCCGCATAGACTACGATTTCCTGCCCAGATCGGTAATGCCCAGGTTTATCGTAAATATGCACGAGGATATTGACAGCAACCTGCGCTGGCGAACGGGAGTAGTTCTAAAAGACAAGGATTTCAAGTCCAGGGCGGTAATAAAGGCGGACGAGGCGGATAAAAAGATATTCATCTATGTGAACGGCGCGCAAAAGCGGGATTATTTCGCAGTGATTCTTTCAGCGTTCAGGAAGATAAACAGCAGCTTTGAAAAACTGGAGGCGGTTGAGAAGGTGTGTATGCCGGATCAGCAGAATATAACTGTAAGTTATGAGCATTTGATACGGTTAGAGAAAAAAGGTGAAACAGAATACCTTCCTGATGGTTCTGAAGAACCTTATATCGTACAGAAACTATTAGGTTCAATAGATTTCAGGAAAGGAAGCGAAGAAGAGATAATGAAAATCCTCGAAAAAATCTATAATAAATTGGGTGATACTGATATACTTCAGTTTAAACCCAAAATATTCGGTGTCTTAGATGTTGATATTAATGCTTTATATAGGAAATTAAAGAAAAAGCAAGAGTAACCCCTTGACAATCATGTTTTTTCTTTGTACATCTACATGAAATAAATGTTTTACTTTTTCCCCGTCGACCCGGTAAGCGCTTAACTTAGTGCAAGCCCCCCCCGGCGGGGTTATTTTTTGCAAGGTTAAAATTGTCTAAAACCTGTAGTGAAATTGTATTAAAAGAACCAACTATTAAACGTGCTATTGCGCTTATTAGGTAATTCCTATATGGTTGTTAATAGTGTGACTGTCATTCCCGTGAAGACGGGAATCCAGTATGAACGTTTAGCATGTTCATTCCATTGATAAATCAGATGTTAGTTTTGTTGGTTAAGAAGGAAACTCTCAATCTGGATTCCCGTCTTCACGGGAATGACAGTTATTGGATGTACTAACAACTATACTGGGACACTACCGATCAAGCAAAGCTTGGTTTATTAATGCAACATAAATAGAATAAAACATTTTTAAATATCCTTTAAAAATTCATTTCAGCATACCACCCAAACCCTTGACAAATAAGTTAAAACCATCTAACTTAAATAAACTAACTTTACAAAAGGAAAACACAATGTCCAACAAAATATTACTTCTCACATTAGCCGTTCTACTTGGCTTCTCCCTGATAATCATCGGCTGTTCTGAAGATGAAGAGGGCCCGACTCAACCGGATAACGGTTCGCCGAATATTCCCTCTTCACCAACACCGGCTGACGGCGCTGAAAATCAGGTTATTGTCGTTGGTCTGTCCTGGTATTGCAGCGATCCTGAAGGGGATTCGATGACGTACGACATCTATTTCGGCACGCCCCAGGATCCACCATTAGTGCAGGAAGACTTGGAAGCCTCAACCTTCGATCCGGGGGTACTAACTAATTCCACGACCTATCTCTGGAGAGTCGTTGCCAAAGACGACCAGAATCATTCGACCGACGGTCCGGTCTGGAGCTTTACTACCGAGGCGGAAGATTATGATAACGATTCGTTTAATTTGGCGGATTGGGTTCATTTGGGTGTTGAAAAGACAGGCAGGATAGAGGTTGAAGACGATGTTGATTACTACAAAGTCAACATTGAACAGCCTGGCGTTCTGGACGTAAATGTAAATCCTGTTCCTGCGGATATCGATCTTGAAGTAAACATCTACAATTCAGATCAGGTATCGGTTGCGAATAATAGGGGTATTAATGGGCAGCCTGTATCGGCAGCTTATCTCGGATTACCGGGTTTGTATTACATCAAACTCAACGACAGATACAACGATGCCGACAGCGATGATACATATACACTGCTGGTAACTCTCGACACCACCGACGTCCACGAGGTGAACAACTCGTTTAATCAGGCAAAGGTATTGGAACTTGATGCTGATTACCAGTGCAAGCTTCGACCTGTCGGAGACGTTGATTTCTTTGAGGTCAACCTTCCGCAACCCGGTGTATTGGGCGTTGACGTTGGTCTTGTTCCTGATGGCATTCAAATGGTTGTCAATTTCTACGATGTAGATCAGAATAGAATCGCCGACGTAACGGGTTTAGACGGTCAACCTGTATCCTGCTATTCTCTCAGATCAGCGGAGACCTGCTATATCAAATTCAACGATAGATACAACGATGACAGCAGCGCCGAATTTTATACATTCAACCTTAATTTTGATACTACCGACGTTTACGAAGTGAACAATACCTTCAACGAAGCAAGCGAGATTCCTATCGGTGAAGCGTTACTTGCCAAGATTCGACCAGAAGCAGACGTTGATTACTTTAAGCTTGATCTGCCGCGAGACGGGGTGTTGGAGCTTGAGATAGATCAGGTTCCCGACGGCTTAGATCTTGGTATTAACCTCTTTGGTGCGGATCGGATCAGCGTCAGTTCTATCCAGGGTGGTAATAGTCAACCCATATCTTTATATACTCTTATGCCGGAAGGAAGCTGTTATTTCAAAATAATGGATCGGTATAACAATGGAATGAGCGCTGAATTCTATGAATGTTATGTCAATCTCGATACAAGTGACGTTTATGAACTGAACAACACTTTTAGCGATGCCAAGGAAATAGCCCTGAATGAAGTTATAACAGCCAAGATTCGCCCTGCCAGGGATGTTGATTATTTTAAATTTTCAACACTCATCACTGGACCATTAATCGTTGACGTAAGCGATGTCCCCGAAGGCGTCGGAATGGCGGCAACGGTTTATAATTCAGATCAGCAGCGAGTTGGTGATGCAAATAGTGATGGTCTGGTTATCAATTTAGTAATAGATTCGGTTGAACCCGGTGAGTATTACGTTAAGTTGAATGGTCGTTATGAAGAGAATAGTGGGGATGCTTATACTTTGAAAGTAAGTCAGTAAATTAAAAATGTTAAATTGTTTGATTGTTTGATTGTTTGATTGTTTTGTAACGACTTGTGGGAAGGCACGCTGAAGTTTCGGGATGTCTTCCCTTCCTGAACTGATAAAGTGAATGATAAGCTCAAAACAGCCTAAAGGCTGGACTCTGAACTATTTACATCAACCCAATCCACACCATTCCAACACTGAGGATCAACGCAATAATACTACCGACTAAACCCGGTGCGAATATTGATCTCAAGCCTATCGCCACGAATGCAGCCGTAATACCGAAAACAGCCGTTAATACAGGGATTAAATCTAACGATGCTTTGGAAATCAATATTGGAAAGCAGAAAATAAAACCGAGCAACAGAATGATTGTGCCCCAGAGTTCACCCTGTTTTACGTATCTGATCCGAATAATTCGAAAAGCCAGAGTAACGAATAGGATTACAGCAAACACTCCGGCAAAAGCCCCGCACGCATTTAAAAGTATATCGAGCTGTTCGCGAGTCACTACAATAATTATTGTTGCTACATTTAGCGCTATAGCTGCTATTAGCGCCATTACTCCTGCTGTTACTGCCTTGGATGCTGCTAACTTTTCCCGCCATTCCGGTAGCTTTTGTGCATTTTCACCCAACCTGCCCGGTATTGTTTCTTCAACATCCTTAAACAGCGGAATCATATCCCAGAGGAAAGAGAACTTGTGATTTTCAATTTTACCATTGTGAGAAAAGATTAAATTCAAGTGTGTCATGTCTCCCGGACTAATCTCAAGCCGTTTGAGGTCTTCATCGCTTACTACTAAAGTTTTACTAAACGGTTCTTTAAAAATCCAGGTTCCATCCTTGTAAGAAACCTTATGGGCGAGCATTGGTATGAAGATAATTGCGAGGATTGCCAAAATAATCCAACCATCGAACTCGGATGAAGTGATGGTGTCGTAAAGCGCTGTAAGCGCGAAAAAACCAAGTACAGCAATGATGACAAGGTAATCCTGTTGTGAGGCGTGATATTGTTTGTCTTCCATTCTTTAACTCCTGTTTGATTGACAATTCCTGCAAGGGTGTCATAATCAGCTATTCTATCTGCTAAATCTGCTTAATCTGCTGTGAATGGAGTTAGACGAGGATAAGATTCACAGCAGATTAAACGGATTAAGCAGATTGTTTAGAGTTCAACCTTCAGGTTGTTTTGAGCTTATAGTACACTTTATCAGTTCGGGAAGGGAAGACAACCTGAAGGTTGAACTCTGAACTCGAAGACAGCCTGAAGGTTGAACTCTGAACTCGAAGACAGCCTGAAGGTTGAACTCTGAACTCGAAGACAGCCT
>JAVCDD010000336.1 GCA_030765125.1 Candidatus Hatepunaea meridiana | reverse complement strand
GTGAGGGGCGGGAATGACAGTGAGGGCGGGAATGACAGTGAAGGGTGGGAATGACAGTGAAGGGCGGGAATGACAGTGAGGGGTGGGAATGACAGTGAGGGGCGGGAATGACAGTGAGGGGTGGGAATGACAGTGAGGGGCGGGAATGACAGTGGGTGAATGTATTTGACAACTATACAGGGATACTATCATACGAATTAACAAGTAAACAAATCAGAATACCAATATGAAACAAATCGCATTACGATTCACAACACTTCTACTTTTAATTACCATAACATCGGCAACATCGCTGGAATTACATTCCTATTACGTTGAGTGCGATCCGGATGAGTTTGAATATATTATCGAGCATCCGGGAGAAAACCTTTACATTGATTGCACCTTTGAATATAACGACAGTACCTGGCGGGATGCGCGCATTCGTTTGCGAGGCGAAGCGAGCCGTTATTACCCTAAGAAATCATTTAAAGTAAATTTCGATCCTGACGATAGATTCTTTAACCGGGATAAACTCAACCTGGTTTCGGAGTATCTGGATACGAGTTTCTGCAATGAATATCTTGCTTACGATTTATACCGCAGAGCCGGTCTATTCGCTTCAAGAGCATGGTTTACCCGATTATACGTAAATGGTGAATATCTCGGACTTTATCTTGATATTGAACAGATAGATGAACATTACCTTAGATATGGTGACCTATCGAGGAGCTCCTCAATCTATAAAGCTGATGTACCCGGCTGCCTGCTGCGTCCGACCGATCCCATTGAGGATGTATGGGAAAAGGAAACTAATCTTGAGACTGGTCCTGATGACCTATTGAATCTGATCGAATGGCTCGATACAACTCCCGATCAACGCTTCTTTTCGGAATTAACCAACTATTTTAACCGTGAAGAACTGGCTCGTGTAATCGCAGTGAATGGTCTGCTTGGTAATTCATCAACTTATTATCATAACTATTATCTGATCCACGAACTTGTAGAGGATGGAAGATGGAAAATGCTGCCGTGGGATATGGACTACACTTTTGATTTCAGATATGATTATATTATTCCAAGGTTCTATTTAAGTGGGTTGGATTCCGAAGGTACGAATAAATTGATCGTCAACTGCTGGCGTAACCCAGATATGCGCGAACTAATATTCCGTCATATAACCGGATTAATGGATATTATATTCGTTGAGAGCTATTTCAGCGCTATGTCAGATACTCTTTCCGATCTGCTTTATGATGCAGTTGATGATGATCCTTTCAAACAGTTTACAGTTCAGCAATTTCTTAACCGATTAGCTCTTTTCCCTGACCTGATTTCAGGAAGAAATGAATGTGTAAGACAGATGATGCAGGAATATCCGGTTCCCTTTGATCTTAAGCCGGCTATTCTCACGCCTGACGGTGTGTACTTCTCCTGGGATTCAACGTTTATACTGAATGGCGCTGATGTTGAATACAAATTCCAGATCGATGATGATGATGATTTTAGCGCCAGGGACATCAGTGATATCGAAGAACCGAGGTTGTTTCTCGATGATATTCCGGATGGCGAGGTGTGGTACTGGCGAGTAATTGCCAGATCACCGGAAAATGATAGAACTCACCCATTATCTTTCTATTCACAAATCGAGATACCGGATAGCGCTTTTGACGCAACCGTTTTAACAGATCCTGTCGAATCATCTGTTACCTGGACGATTGATGACAGCCCATACAGCCTTCCCGAAGGTATAACAATCGAATCGGATGCTGTTCTCACTATTGAGCCCGGAGTCCGAATTGGCATGGGTTCAGATGCACATATCCGTATTGAGGGTGGATTGCTCGCTATTGGAACCTCAGAAGATAGTATAAGTTTTGTTCCGTTGAATCCGGCAAACGGGTGGAACTCGATTGAGCTGTTAAATCCATCTGATGATATGATAATGAGTTATGTATCCATCTATGGCGCTGATAATCCCATCTATTCCGAGAATGGGAACATCGAAATCTACGACAGTCACATTCGACATGGTCAATGTGCGATAGAAGCGGTTAATACTGATATTCATTTAGAAAGAACGCTGTTAGATGATTATAACAGAGAATTGATTAAGGCTGAAGGTGGAACTACGACATTAAGGTCTTGCCGTTTTTCTTCCGGTATACTTGACGGTGAAGTTGGCAACCTGGTTGAATTAGATGCAGTTTCCGAGGTGGAAGTCATTCGCTGTTCTTTCTTTAATTGTAGTGACAACGCATTGTATTTAAGTGACTTTCAACGCGGCCACATCATTAACAACAGGATAATTGGCGCTGATAATACAGGGGTTTCTATCTATGGCGCAGATTATAGTATGTATATTGGGTCAAATATTATCACCGACTGTGAGATAGGTATTTCCTGCCCCTCAAATGTGCCGATCGGACTGTATAATAATGTAATTGCTTTTAATACAGAAGGATTGCAGGTACGGTATGAGGAAGGTCGTCATAGAGGAGTTTTAGTGCGCAACAATATTCTTTGGCGTAATGAAGTTGAGTTGAATCTTGTGGGAGACGTTGAAATAGATGCTGCATACTGCCTCATCCGCGGTGATACACTCTTTCCGGGAGAAGGTAATCATTTTTCCGACGCAAATTTCGTCGATCAATTCGGTTATAACTTCAACCTCAGGCAGGATTCACCACTTATTGACGCCGGTTATGGGACTAATCATCCACCCTTTGACTATCGTGACGGTGCGAGAGTTGATGTCCCATTCGTAGAAAATACGGGATCAGGAGACATTCCCTTTGTTGATATCGGAGCCTATGAATATGGTTCGATACCTGTTGGTGTATCCGATTCGAAAAAACCACCTGATACCCATTTGCTCCTTAAGTGCTATCCGAATCCGTTTAACAGTGTTATTAAAATCGAATTTGTGATTACCCGACATTCCTTTGCACATATTAAGATATTTGATGTATCCGGCAGGATGGTTTTCCAAAGAAATATCGAACGGGCAGGACCAGGTTTACATTCGATCTTATGGGATGGACATAATTTTAATGGAATGAGACTTGCTTCGGGATTATACTTTTGTCAGATCAAACAGTTAACTGATATTAGCATAATTAAAATAATTTACTTAAATTGATAGTATTAACAGGAAATAAGCCTACAGAGTGCGCGATTCAGCGTGTGTTAGCTATATCCCGCATTCTACAGACTTTACGCGCTGAAGCGCGCACTCTGAACGCTTATTTTAAAGGGCATTCGTTAGTCAGTCTTTTTTAGAGGTTTAAGATGTTTTATCGACTATTTTTATTTGTACTGCCATTTTTTTGTTTATTACTGTCAGGTTGTCCCTTCCCGTATGTAGATCATGGACCTCCTTTCCTTATTCAGGTAACAGACCAAAATAGTAATCCTGTTGTTGAGGCTGTAGTAATAGCACAAGAGTATTACTTTGATCCAGCCGGGTCTCTCTATATGTATTGTTCATATCTTACCGATTCAGACGGATTTGTTGAACTTCCCGGCAGCGCTAACAATAGAACAGGATACATTATTAAAACAAATATGCAGCCTCTTGAGGAACTCATTATCCCTGAATCAGTATATACACTTAATCCAACCAGGAGAGAATTCGAGCTAATTGGAGAGGTTGAAAACACCAGAAATCTCTTTTACAAACAATACATATTATCCCTGAATGCTTACGGTAAATATTCAGTTTATGAACTGAGTGAAGAGGATTTAGTGGAATTAGGCAGTGCTATGTTTTCCATATCTAACGAGATATATTCTTACTATTTATATCATGATACAATTTGGCTGTCTGTAATCAATGAAGGAATTTACGCATTCGACATTTCAGAAATACTTCACCCATCTGCATTTTTATTCAAGCGTTTACCCGGTCAACTTCGGCTCCAAGCTGTTAATGATTCGCTCGTCATACTGGACACTGGAGGAAATTCACCTATCTCTGTATATAAGTATAAACATAACAGTGAATTAAACTGGGAGTTCAACATCCCTAACGTGGGTTATGCAAGTATCAAGCTTATCGACGGAAAGGTCTTCTTTACAAATGGAGACGGTATGTACTCTTACGATTTGTCAGGCGCGGATGCCCCGATGCGAATTTTCAGTCAGAGAGATAATCACCAGAAACGTGCCAGATTCCTCAACCAGTATGCGATTATTGAATCGGATGGATTTAACAGACGTGACAGCAGTGCATACGATTTCTATGATATCAGCAATCCTGCTTCGCCTGTAATTGAAGAAACTGTTTATGTTCCTTCCTGGAATGCCTTTTGCTTCCTCAACAAAAACCAGGTATTTGGGAAATTACATTATGATTCATGGCATGGAGGTTATGCACTATTTGAACGAGCAGAAACATCAGAATCTTTCAGCCTCACCGGATTGATGTCAATTGGTAGAGTATCGGAAGTGTTGTTCCCGTATCTAATTGACGGTGAGCAGGTTTATATTATTAACTAACATTTCCACTTGAAATTAAATTGCTAAATTGTTAAATTGCTAAATTGTTAAATTGCTAAATTGTTAAATTGCTAAATTGTTAAATTGCTAAATTGTTAAATTGCTAAATTGTTAAATTGCTAAATTGTTAAATTGTTGTATTGTTGTATTGTTAAATTGTTCGATTGTTTCACGGCTGGATTCCATATTGGTGTCCGAAATGACATTAAACCTGTTACTGATGAAACGGGTTCAAGTGGGAAACGTTAATTATTAAAATAATGAGTAAAAATATGAGAAATACACTGTTATGGTTCAAATATGATAACACACTGAGAAATCTTTTTCTGATATTCCTCTTCACATCGGTCTTTATTCTCACGGGTTGCCCCTTTCCACCCGAACTGGGTGAATCCGAAGTTGAACCACCCTTTCAGGTTGTCGTATTAGACGAAAACCGCAATCCTATACATGAAGCAAGAATAGATTTGGAACGTGAGAATGGCCGCCCGCGTTCTGGGTGGTATAGAACGGACAACGATGGAACTCGTACTATTGACGGTTATTGGGAAGGAGCTTCTTGCAGTATTTTCAAAACCAACTATTTGCCTTTGGATACAGTAATTATTCCCGACACGGAATACATACTTACTAAACCTGAAAAACAATTCAAAGAACTTGGATCTGTATACGGTGAGTATTTTCTTCGAAGGAATGATCTGATTATCACAATGGGAAGTGTATATTACTGTGTATACCGACTGGAAGAAAATTCGGTTTCCGTTGTTTCAGAAATCGACATCAATCCTGACTGGGAATACACTGGTTTTTGCGAGAAAGGGGATCTGATCTGGTATTCTCAGTTGAAAACCGGAATAAGCGCTCTTGACATAAGCGATCCAATGTCCCCGTTTATTGCGGAAAATTATTTCTTACCAGGTGAACTTGTTTTGTACGATGTGCATGATACGCTATTCGTTTTCGGTGAAGACAATCGCTATGAAACACCCTTATATATTTATAAAAAGAGCGGTGATAACAATTTAGAGTGGATTTCAAACCTGCCTCATGATGACGTAAATAAATTGAGAATCATTGACAATTCCCTGCTAATAGTAACAGGCAGCGAATTAATCTGTTATGATATAACGAATCTCCAGCATCCGAATATAGTGTTCTTGGAAGAATTCAATGAAATCAGCCAGTGCTGGTTCTTTGAGGATCGACTTGAATTTACTACTCCCGATCCGGAAAGTGAAAACTGCTGCTACTTGGTTTATGACATCTCAAATCCAGCTCAACCTGTATTGATTGAAAGAATGAACCTCCCATTTGGAGGTCTGATCGATGTCAACGATGATGGTCCAGCGATTAGTTTAATCCGCACCTGCACTGGATCGAGGTTATATGCAAGTCTCGAACGAATTAACAACAGTGATCAGTTTGAGATAATGAGTATCATTTATGCTCGTAGATTTATGTATATGTTTGATAATCTGGTTGTATTCAAAGAGTATTGGTCTTCTCGAAGTACTATTTACAAACTTGAGTGACAAGGACACTATAATAGTTTTGACAAACTCTGTAATTATATTATCTTTTAAAACTAAAGTATTTAGTGTCTGACCGAAAACCCACGTTTATCCGGATATTAATCCTCTTTTGTCATTCCCGCGAAGGCTGGAATCCAGGAGAAACAACAGATTATCTGGATTCCAGCCTTCGCGGGAATGACAAAAGGGGGATTTTCGGTCAGACACTATTTAATCAAACGGAGATGCCTATCCGACGCTTAACATTAACAACTATCCTTTTAATACTTACCGTACAACCTGCACTGCCCCGATACTTCCTTGTTCCCAACGATTATGAGACTATCCAAAGCGGTATAACCAATATAGAAGACGGAGAAACTCTGTTCGTGAGACCGGGCGTCTATACTGAGAACATCAACTTCGACGGGCAAGAGGTCGTTGTCGCCAGTCTGGCGATGTACTTTAATGACGATGCTTATATCGACTCGACCGTAATTGACGGCGACAACTGGGGTAGCGTAGTATCGTTTAGTCTGGGCGAATCACGTTCAGCTTTTCTGTACGGCTTCACCATTCGTAACGGCAACACGGAAAGCGGTGGGGGAATCTATGTTCTCAACGACTCTCAACCAACCCTGTCCAAGCTAAAAATCTGCAATAATGAAGCCGAGAGGTACGGTGGAGGTATTTATTGTCTGAACGGTCATCCCATTATCAGTGATGTAATCATCTATGATAATACCGCATCCAAATGTTCTAAATCTACAAAAATGGTATATATTAAATAGTTATGTCTCATCTTTTCAAACACATACTTACGACACTTCTCGTTATTGTTATCATCCATCCGGCTTGCTCTGCACCTGTTGATAAAGGAAGAGTAGGACAACCACCGATCTATCCAACCGAGTATCCCGTAAAGGAAGTTCGCGGTTTATTACTGGTGGAAGAACCGGTTGTTGAAATGACGGGTAAATACAAGGCAAAGATTTCCTTCAAAACCGCTATCCCCTGCCCTGCTGCAAGGATTTACTATGGCATCTTCGAGCCGGATCAACACTTGCCACTGCCTCGCTATCGCCGTTCAGCAAAGGAAAAGCTTAAAGAACCGGCTTGTGAACATGACGTAACAATCAAACTCAAAAAACTGCTGGGAAATGCGTTAGACGTTGCAGGTCTTAAAGAAAAGGGTGGTGGCGTTATTGTCTACCGGATCGAGGTTTATAACCCTAAGTCAGCGATGATCTGTTTCTATGACCGCCGTTTCGAGTTTCGTAATGGAAAATTAGTTCCAACCGTTACAATCGGTCCGTTCGTGGATCAAATCACAGAAACCGGCGCTATAATCTCGTGGGATACGGATAAACCTGTCAAAGGTAAAGTGCGAGTCAATAATCGTGTTTACCTTTCGCAGAATCCAAAACCTGCAATGCATTTTGAAATAGCTATTACCGGGCTTGAACCCGGCAAGACATATCCATATCGTGTTGAAATCAGCAACGGTATCGATAGTACTTCAACTCCCGATTTTTCATTCCGCACACCTGAGCATAAGGCAATCTCATTCAGTTTTGCAGCGATGGGTGACAGCAGGGAGGGTATCGGTGGTGGTGAGAACTCTTATTCAGGGGTCAATTACAAAGTTGTAAATCGCCTTGCTATCAACGCTTACAACCGAGGAGTTGACTTCATCGTTCACACCGGAGACTTTGCAAACGGTATGACTACTTACCCTGATGAATTCACGATGCAATTGGAAGCCTATAAATATGCCGTAGAGCCGGTTGGACATTACATCCCCATTTACGAGGGTATAGGTAACCACGAGGTATTGATGGACGTTTATGACAATGGCAGCAAATCGGGGATACGTTTCGATAAGAAGGGTAAGACCAACTCCGAATCGGTTTTCGCTGAAATGTTTGTAAATCCACTTAACGGACCGAACGCGAAAATCAAGAGTGCGCCATCATATAAAGAGAACGTCTACCGTTTTGACTATGGCAACAGCCGATTTATTATGATGAATAATAACTACTGGTGGTCGAAATACCCTGAGAAGTACGGTGGAAACCTGGAAGGTTATGTATTAGACGATCAGATGGAATGGTTGATACGAGAGTTCGCTGAAGCCAAGTCCGATCCTTCGGTCAAACATCTTTTCCTCTTTGCTCACGAACCGATGTTCCCCAATGGCGGTCATGCTGGGGATGCGATGTGGTATAATGGAGGTGATCCGGAGAAGAACAACGGTTTTGACCGCACTTACGTTGTAGAACGGCGGGACGAAATATGGCAGGCATTTGCCACCACTGGAAAAGCCGTATGCGGTAATTTCTGCGATGAACACAATTATAACCGCACTCTAATCAATTCAGACGTCAACAATAAGTTCAAATCCCCGGTATGGCAGATAATATCAGGTGGCGCCGGAGCGCCCTTCTACACGCAGGACAAGAGCGTCCCCTGGGCGTCCTCTGTGAAAGCATTCAGTACGCAGATGCACTATTATATTATTACAGTTGATGGAAGTAAAGTTTCGCTGGAAGTTTACGGTATTACCGGTGAGTTGATTGATGAAGCGGTGTTGAAGGAATGAAAGAATTATAAATCTTTCCGCAGATTACGCAGATTTTTTTGTTCAGAGTTCAAAGTTTAGAGTTCGACCTTCAGGTTGTTTTTCCTTCCTGAACTAATGGAGTTAACCTTAATTCAAAACACACTAAAGTGCGAACTCTAAACTTGAAAAAATCTGTTAAATCTGCGTAATCTGCGGTTATAAAACCATCTACCGGACTAACACACCCTTAGTAACCAACCTGACACCCTCAGTTTCAAGTGTGAAGACATAGACACCGGTGGGCAGATCGTTTGCTGTCCAAGTGGCGTTGTGGTTTCCTGCCGGTAAATTGCCGGATACGATTACTTCTAATAAACGACCGGACATATCCCAGACGGCTAACCGGACTTCCGACCGACTTGGCAATGCGAAGTTGATGTGAGTCGTTGAGTTGAACGGGTTCGGGTAGTTCTGACTCAGGCTGTACTCAGTCGGCAACGATCCTGCTGATCCGGTTATGGTCATCGGAATCGGCACTACAATCGTCCAGCGTTCGCTTGACTCGGTGGTCAATTCACCGTCGTTCGCTTCAACCCACCAGGTCGCATCCACCCGGATGTCCTCATCGTCAACGATTATGCCCATTCCAATCAACACACTGTCCAGATGCTCGATGTTGAACTCGTTGTCCGCAAGCTCTTCTATTGTTACCGTAGAGTCAATCTCTTCATAGACAATATTTATGAACAAGGAATAATCGACGTCATCATCATCAAGCTCAACAGCTTCTTCCCACTCGAAGTTTACATTATAGTTCTCGCGCTCAACCTCGAATCGGTCTTCAGGCGACAGGAGTCTGAAATCGCTGGGAGCGCGGTTGACGTCACGAACAGAAATATCAACCATCGCTTCAACATCAACATCACTATCTGATAATGTAAATAAGGCAGTGTACACACCAGCATCGTCATAAGTAGGCGTCCAGGCGAATGTTCCGGTACCATCGTTGTTATCAGTGAATTCCCAACCTTCGGGAAGATTCTCAGAAGTCACTTCGATATGAAGTTCATCCTCGTCGAAATCTGAAGCCTCAACTGTGAATTCAAGCATTTGGTTCTCATCAACTTCAACTTGTACAGGTACGTCAATCCATTCAGGTGCAACGTTAACGTGAATTACAGTTATAAGCACTTCTGTTTCAACCTCGAACTCTGCGTCTGCAACGGTTAAGGTTACTGAGTAATCACCAGAATCGGCAAATCCCGGTGTCCAGGCAAATGATCCGGTGCCATCCTCATTATCGGTGAACTCCCAACCTTCAGGGAGATTCTCAGAGGAAGCCTCAATAGTTAAATAATCACCATCGAAATCTGAAACCTCAACGGTGAATTCAAGCAATTGATCCTCATCAACCTCAACCGTTTCCGGTACATCAATCCATTCCGGTGGGCAGTTCCTGTCAGTCACAGTAATCGGCACCTCTACCCTATCGGTTTCTTCCGCTTGATCGGCAACCTCGAAGACGATTGTGTATTCACCTTCGTGGTCGAAACCGGTCTGCCAGATGAACGTGCCGACGTTGTCTTCAACGCTGAATTCAGCGCCCATATCGTCGGTTCCGTCGTAGTCGACTACACTTAAGGTCAGCTCATCGCCTTCCCAATCCAGATCAACGTCATCGGCGGTTACGGTAAATTCTACTTGAACTCCTTCATTGACTTCAATTGCTTCATTCGGGAAGTCAATCCATTCCGGTGGATCGTTCAACGGGGTTACGGTTAGCAGGAATGCTTCCTCGATGGTGTCATCGCGTCGTGGGTAGTTGGATTGCCGGGTTTCTGCTGTCAACCACGGCGGGTTGACAGCGGTTGTTCTACGCATCTGCCTGACAGGTCCGGCAACAGGTCGAATGGCGCCGTTTGGCATTACTACCTGAATACCTGCAGCAAGCTGTTCACCGAAGCCATCATCGGCTATCACAACGATCTCAATATCCTCGCCGCTGAAGTTCTCTATCGCATTCAACGAAAGGATATTTTCGTCATTTACCTCAAACTCGATGTCGTCAGGCGCTTCAACGTCAAAGTTCAGTTCGTCCTCATCAACGTCAAAGAATATCTCATCCAGATCAGCGATCTCCCATGGTCCGCTATCTTCTTCGACCTCCACATTTTCAATATCGTTGACAATTTCCGGCTGATCGTTGACCGGCGCAACTACAAAGGCAAACGTCAGATTGGTTTCACCGTCGTTGCCATCGCGGGCAGTGATGACATATTCGAATTCACCGTTCCAGTTTTCCTCAACCAATGTGGCAACGATGTTTACTCTATCATCATCCAGGGATAGTTGAACGGGTCCTTCTCCGTCCTCCCATGTGATGACTATTTCGTCGTCAGGATCGGGATCGTAGAATAGTTCCGCAAGCGGTGGATCGATTACCAACGGCTCCTGATCCTCTGCCATCTCAATCGTGTAAGGATCGTCAACCAGTGCTCGTGGAACGTCGTTTATTCCGATAACAGAAACCATAAACTGCTCATCTGTCGAGAGGTCGCGGCGTGGTTGAGCGTCTGCATTGAAACGAGCAACCATTAGTCCTTGACCATTCTCACGATTATCGTCAGCGGTTACGATTACTTCCAGTTCCTCGCCGAAGAAGTCTTCATCCGGCTCGATGGTCAATACGTTCTCATCGGTGATTGTCAGGTTTAGTTCTTCGGGACCGTCAACGTTGAATGTAATGTCGTCACCATCGGGATCCTCGAATACTTCATTTAGATTCGCCACCTCGTGCAAGCCTGAATCCTCGTCAAACTCAACGTCATCAATCGGACTTACAACCTCTGGCGGACGGTTGACGTCTTCGATTATGATGGTCAGTTCAACCTCGATACTCAGATCACCATCGGATACTGCAAAGCGTGGATAGTATTCATCCTCATCCTCGAAGCCCACCTGCCGCCATACAAAGCTGCCTGTGCCGTCACCGTTATCGGTGAATTCAGCTGCTTCAGGTAGTCCACCGACGTCGATCATCTCGATGGTTAGGTCGTCGTCGTCCGGATCGTGTGCGATAGCCTCAAAGATAAGCTCTTCATTCTCAGAGCCAAGTATAGCCTCATTCGGATCGGGCTCATCCCAGATCGGTTCGCGGTTTGTGTTATTGACGGTTATCCTGACGTCCGCTTCTATGTTGAACTCACCATCGGAAATTGTGAACGCAGCAATGTATTGACCGGCAGCGTCATAATCAGGCGTCCAGGCAAAGTCCGCTGTGCCGTCGTCGTTGTCGGTGAATTCTACTTGATCGGCAGGAATGTCGGTCTCACCTGTGCTCTGCCAGATGATAGTCAGATCGTCAACGTCAAGATCTGAACCTTCTACTGTGAATTCGAGCAGTTGATCTTCATTAATAAACGCACTCTGCGGGATTTCATCCCATCCAGGTTCGCGGTTGACGTGAACGACCCTAACGGCTACTTCAGTTTCAACTTCAAACTCAGCGTCTCTGAGAATGAACAACGCCGTGTAGATACCGGAATCTTCAAAACCAGGCTCCCAATTAAACGTTCCGGTGCCGTCCTCGTTATCGGTGAACTCCCATCCACCAGGCAGGTCTTCTGAAATCGCTTCTATCGTCAGATTGCCTTCGTCTTCTGTATCAAGATCGGAACCAACTAAGGTAAATTCCAGCAACTGGTTCTCACTAATCTCAACAAGTTCCGGTGGATCAATCCAGAATGGAATGCGATTGATATGGTTGACAGTAAGGGTGACCTCGTGTTCAACCTCGAAGTCTTCATCGGTCAACGTAAATAATAAAGTGTAATTGCCGGAGTTATCGTAGGTCGGATTCCAACTGAGTGTTCCAGTTCCATCGTGATTGTCTGCGAATTCCCAGCCTTCAGGCATATCCTCAGAAGTCACTGTAATGGCAAGATTATCACCATCAGGATCGGAACCCTCAACTACGAACTCTAACAACTGATCCTCGTCAACTTCGACCACTTCCGGTATATCAACCCAATCAGGTGTACGGTTGACATCGGTTACTGTAACGGTAACGTCACGACTAATATCGAACTCCTCATCGGAAATTGTGAAGGTAGCAGTATAAGCACCTGCCTCATCGTAATTCGGTATCCAGGTGAATGTTCCTGTGCCGTCTTCGTTGTCCTCGAATTCAACGTTATCCGGCAGGTCATCGGAACTGTAGACGATCCTTACATCGTTTTCATCAGGATCAGAGCCTCTGACCGTAAACTGCAACTGCTGCGCTTCGGGGATTTCAACACTTAATGGTATCTGATCCCAAGTCGGTGGCTGGTTAACATCACCGACTGTGATTACTACGATTTGCGTAACATCAATGTCTCCATCTGAAAGCGTAAAGCCTGCCCGATATGAGCCCTCAGCCTCATAGTCCGGAGTCCAGGTGAAGACACCGCTGCCGTCCTCGTTATCCGTGAACTCAACATCATCAGGCAGATCACCGGAGAAATAGGATATTGTCAGATCATCGTCATCCGGATCGGAACCGCTTACGTTAAAGGTGAGTTCCTCTTCTTCCTCACCGTGTATGCTCTCGGGGATTTCTTCCCACACCGGTGCGCGGTTGAAGTCAACGACTGTGATAATAACTTCGGTCTCAACATCAAAATCAGCGTCTGCGAGTATGAATGTTATTGAGTATTCACCTACGTCATTGAAGCCGGTCTGCCAGGTGAATCTACCGGAGCCGTCCTCAAAGTCTATGAACTCCCAACCTTCGGGGAGATTTTCCGAAACCGCTCCGATGGTCAGATCATCATCATCCGGATCGGAACCGATTACCATAAACTCGATGAGTTCATTCTCATTAGCATCAACGTTCTCCGGCACGTCAACCCATTCCGGCGTGCGGTTCTCTTCAACAACCGTGATACGTGTATCGGCATCAACCGTAATCTCACCATCGGAAACAGTGAAGGTAACGGTATATTGACCACCATCGTCAAAGCCCGGCGTCCAGGCAAACGTTCCGGTACCGTTCTCGCTGTCGGTAAATTCCCAACCTTCGGGAAGGTCTTCGGAAGATGCTTCGATTATCAGATCATCCTCATCGAAATCGGTAGCTTCTATGGTGAATTCGAGTAATTGATCCTCGGATACCTGAGCGCTTTCGGGTACATCCACCCATTCAGGTGGCAGGTTGACGTGTATAACGGTGACTATCACTTCTGCTTCTACGTCGAACTCATAATCAGACACGATTAAGGTAAGATTGAATTCACCAGAATCTTCGTAGCCCGGCGTCCAGGTGAACGTTCCTGTACCATCCTCGTTATCAATGAATTCCCAGCCTTCGGGAAGTTCTTCGGAAATTGCTCCGAGAATCAAGTCATCTTCATCAAGATCGGAAGCCATTACGGTAAATTCAAGTAATTGATCTTCATTTACTTCGACTCGCTCAGGAGCGTCAGCCCATTCCGGTGGGACGTTGACTTGACCTACAGAGATAATTACGTCCGCTTCAACTTCAAACTCAGCGTCTGCAACGGTAAACGTTATGCTGTATTCGTCGGAATCTTCAAAGTCCGGCGTCCAGTCAAATGAACCTGTACCGTCTTCGTTATCGATGAATTCCCAGCCTTCGGGAAGGTTTTCAGAAGCAGCCACAATAGTCAGATCATCTTCATCGAAATCGGTTGCTTCTATGGTGAATTCAAGCAATTGATCTTCGTCTACCTCAACTTGTTCAGGAACATCAACGAATTCAGGTGGAACATTGATGTGAATGACGGTAATAACTACTTCAGTTTCAACCTCGAACTCGTCGTCGGTAACCATAAAGACAGCTCTGTATTCACCGGAAGCATCATAGCCCGGCATCCAACTAAATACTCCAGTGCCATCATGATTATCGGTGAAATCCCAGTCTTCGGGCAGATCTTCTGAAGATACAGTGATAATGAGATTATCGTTGTCGGGATCGGAACACTCTACGCCGAATTCCAATAGTTGATTCTCTCTAACTTCAACTTCTTCAGGTATCTCAACCCATTCAGGTGTGCGGTTGATATCGAAAACAGTTACCGTAGCATCGCGGGAAATGTCGAATTCTGCATCTGAAATGGTGAATGTGGCGGTATATACTCCTGCATCATCGTAAGTCGGCGTCCAGGTAAATGTACCGGTGCCGTTTTCATTATCCACAAATTCCACATCATCCGGCAGATCCTCAGAACTGTAAGTTATTGTCACCCTGTCATCGTCAGGATCAGAGCCTTCGACCGTAAATTGTAACTGCTCTATCTCGTCGGTCTCAACGCTTTCAGGAATATCAACCCAGATAGGCGGTTGGTTGACGTCACCTACCGTTATAACCACAACGCGAGTTACTTCCAGATCGCCATCTGACAGCGTGAAGCTCGCCTCGTAAGAGCCATCGTCTTCTTCACCCGGCGTCCAGACGAATTCACCGCTGCCTTCATCGTTATCAGTAAACTGAACGGCATCGGGCAGGTCATCAGATGAATATTCAATAGTCAGATTGTCATCATCCGGGTCTGAACCGTGAACGGAGAACGTAAGTTCTTCCTCTTCTGGCGTATCAACACTTTCCGGAATATCATCCCAAACCGGTATGCGATTGACGTGAATGACCGCTATACTAACCTCAGCGTCAACCTCGAATTCATCATCAGCGACGGTGAAGATAATCGAGTATTCACCCGAATCGTCAAAGCCCGGCGTCCATTCGAATAATCCGGAACCATCACCGTAATCTGTAAACTCCCATCCTTCGGGTAGATTCTCAGAGACTGCTTCAATAGTCAGATCGTCACCATCGAAATCAGAAGCATCAACGGTGAATTCAAGTAGTTGGTTTTCCTCTACTTCTTCGCTTTCAGGCATATCTACCCATTCCGGCGTAACATTGACGTGAATGACGGTGATGATGACTTCTGTTTCGACCTCGAACTCGGCATCAGCAACGGTTAAGACAGCACTGTATTCACCAGAATCTGCAAAGCCCGGAGTCCATGCGAATGTTCCTGTTCCATTCTCGTTATCGGTGAACTCCCAACCTTCGGGAAGGTTTTCTGAAACTGCTGTTATAGTCAGATCATCCTCATCGAAATCGGAAGCTTCAACGGTAAACTCAAGCAACTGATCCTCTTCAACCTCAACCTGTTCAGGTGGTTCAACCCATTCAGGTGGAACGTTGACGTGAATAACGGTGATAACAACTTCTGTCTCAACCTCGAACTCAGCATCTGCAACGGTAAAGACAGCACTGTATTCACCAGAGTCGGTAAAGCCCGGCGTCCAATTGAACGTTCCAGTACCGTCCTCGTTGTCGGTGAACTCCCAACCTTCGGGAAGATCATCGGAAGCTGCAGTTACGATCAGATTATCCTCGTCGAAATCGGATGCTTCAACGGTGAACTCAAGCGGTTGATCCTCACCTACCTCAACGCTATCTGTTACATCTTCTGCCCATTCGGGTGGCAGGTTAACGTGAATGACGGTGATGACGACTTCTGTTTCTACCTCAAATTCAGCATCTGCAACGGTAAAGACGGCGGTATATTCACCGGAAGCAGCAAAGTCAGGCGTCCAGGTAAATGTTCCGGTGCCGTCTTCGTTATCGGTGAATTCCCAGCCTTCGGGTAGGTTTTCAGAAGAAGCTATTACAGTCAGATTGTCCTCATCGAAATCGGATGCCTCAATTGTAAATTCAAGCAACTGATCCTCATCAACCTCAATCTGTTCCGGTGGTTCTACCCATTCAGGTGGAACGTTGACGTGAATAACAGTTATAACGACTTCCGTTTCGACCTCGAACTCAGCATCTGCAACAGTTAAGATTACTGTGTATTCACCGGAATCGGCAAAGCCGGGCGTCCAATTAAACGTACCAGTACCGTCCTCGTTGTCAGTAAACTCCCAACCTTCGGGAAGGCTTTCAGAAGAAGCTTCCATAGTGAAATCATCCTCGTCGAAGTCCGAAGCTTCAACTGTAAACTCAAGCAGTTGATCCTCGTTAACCTCAACGCTGTCCGTCACGTCTTCTGCCCATTCAGGTGGCAGGTTGACGTGAATAACATTGATAGCTACTACCGTTTCAACCTCGAACTCAGCGTCAGCAACGGTAAAGACAGCGGTGTATTCACCGGAGTCGGTAAAGCCGGGCGTCCAGGTAAATGTACCAGTACCGTCCTCGTTATCGGTGAATTCCCAGCCTTCGGGGAGATTCTCGGAAGCTGCCGCTACGGTCAGATTGTCCTCATCGAAATCGGATGCTTCAAGGGTGAACTCAAGTAACTGATCCTCGTTCACCTCAACCTGTTCTGGTGGTTCTTCCCATTCAGGCGGAACGTTGACATGAATAACGGAAATAACGACTTCAGTTTCAACCTCGAATTCCTCATCAGCAACAGTAACAGTTATGCTATATTCACCAGAATGGGCAAAGCTTGGTGTCCAAGCGAATGTCCCGGTACCGTCCTCATTGTCAGCGAATTCCCAACCTTCGGGAAGGTCTTCAGAAGATGCTTCGATAGTTAAATCATCTTCATCGAAGTCGGAAGCTTCAACAGTGAACTCAAGCAACTGATCCTCGTTAACCTCAACGCTGTCTATTACATCCTCAGCCCATTCGGGTGGCAGATTGACGTGAATAACGGTGATAGCAACTTCTGTTTCAACCTCAAATTCTGCATCTGCAACGGTAAAGATTACAGCGTATTCCCCGGAATCGGCAAAGCCCGGTGTCCAGGCAAATGTACCAGTACCGTCCTCGTTATCAGTGAACTCCCAACCTTCAGGGAGATTCTCGGAAGCTGCCGTTACGGTCAGATCGTCTTCATCAAAATCGGATGCTTCAACGGTGAATTCGAGCAACTGATCCTCGTCAACCTCAACCTGTTCCGGTGGTTCTACCCATTCAGGTTGAACGTTGACGTGAATAACGGTTATAGCGACTTCTGTTTCAACTTCGAATTCCTCATCTGCAACAGTAACTGTTACGCTATATTCACCAGAGTCGGCAAAGCCTGGCGTCCAGTTGAACGTACCTGTGCCATCGTGATTGTCCGCAAACTCCCATCCTTCAGGGAGGTTTTCGGAAGCGGCGGTAAGAGTAAGATTGTCTTCATCAGGATCGGAAGCCTCGATGACGAACTCTAATTCCTGATTTTCGTTAACCTCAAGCTCTTCCGGAGCATCTACATATATCGGTGTGCGATTTACGTGAATAACGGTTACAGTTACATCACGTTCAATGTCGAACTCTTCATCGGATACGATGAAGGTGGTGGTGTATTCACCAGATTCATCGTAGGTAGGCGTCCAGGTGAACGTTCCGGTGCCGTCTTCATTGTCCACAAACTCGACGCTCTCTGGTAAATCATCAGAACGGTAAGCAATCGTTAGTGTGTCCTGATCGGGATCAGAACCAATGACTGTGAATTCCAACTGCTGTGCTTCGTTGGTTTGGACGCTTTCCGGGCTTTCGTCCTCCCATACCGGAGGACGATTGACGTCACCGACGGTTACAACAACTTCGCGGGTAACCTCAAAATCATCATCAGAAAGTGTTAAGCTTGCCAGGTAAGAACCTCCATCCTCAAAACCCGGCGTCCAGGTAAAGACGCCTGTTCCGTTCCCGTTATCCGTGAATTCAGCTTCATCCGGCAGGTTTTCAGAGGAATAGGTTATGGTTAAATCATCACTATCCGGATCTGAACCTCTTACGTTGAAAGTGAGCTCTTCATCTTCATTTCCATGCACGCTCTCCGGTATTTCATCCCACTCCGGAGTACGATTAATGTCAATTACAGTGATCGCAACTTCCGCATCAACCTCAAACTCTCCATCTGTAATGGTGAACACTACTGAGTATTCACCGGAAGCATCGAACTCAGACTGCCAACTGAACCTGCCGGTGCCATCCTCAAAGTCGGTGAATTGCCAGCCTTCGGGAAGGTCACCTGATACAGCTTCAATCGTCAGATCATCATCGTCAGGATCTGAGCCCTCGACCATAAACTCAAGAGGTTGATCCTCGTTTACTTCTTCTGATTCAGGCACATTATCCCAGATCACCGTACGGTTGACATGAACAACTGTTATATCTACTCGTGCATCTACCTCAAATTCATCATCAGCTATAGTGAATACTATTGTGTAATCACCGGAATCATCGAAAGATGGACGCCACTCAAAAGCGCCGTTTCCGTCACCGTTATCTGTGAATTCCCAACCATCGGGAAGGTCGTTGTATGTAGCTTCAATAGCCAAATCGTCACCATCCGGATCAGAGCCTTCTATAGTAAATTCAAGAAGCTCATTTTCTTCAAGCTCATAAGCTTCCTGCACGTTATCCCATATTGGAGTACGATTGACATGAACGACTGTTATATCTACTTCAGCATCAACCTCAAATTCGTCGTCTGCAATCGTAAATATAATTGAATATTCTCCAGAGTCATCGAATGTCGGTCTCCACTCAAAGAAGCCAGTCCCATCTTCGTTATCGGTGAACTCCCAGCCTTCAGGCAAGTTATCGGATACAGCTTCAATAGTCAGATCGTCATCATCCGGGTCAGAACCTTCTATGGTAAACTCAAGAAGATCGTTCTCATTAATCTCAATCGGTTCTGGTATATCATCCCAAATCGGTGTGCGGTTAACATGCATGACCGTTATATCCACTTCAGATGCGACCTCAAACTCAGCGTCTGCTATGGTAAATACTATTGTATATTCGCCGGAATCATCGAATGTAGGTCTCCACTCAAAAGAGCCGGTGCCATCTTCGTTATCAATAAATTCCCAACCTTCGGGCAAGTTATCGGATACAGCTTCAATAGTCAGATCGTCACCATCGAGATCTGAACCCTCAACGGTGAATTCAAGAAGCTCGTTTTCGTCAATCTCATAAGCTTCCTGCACGTTGTCCCATATTGGAGTACGGTTGACATGTATGACCGTTATATCTACCTCAGCATCAACCTCAAACTCCTCGTCTGCAATTGTAAATATAACTGAATATTCTCCAGAGTCGACGAACGTAGGTCTCCACTCAAAAGAGCTTGTGCCATCTTCGTTATCAATAAATTCCCAACCTTCAGGCAAGTTATCAGATGCAGCTTCGATGAATAGGTTATCATCGTCAGGATCTGAACCTTCTAAAGTGAACTCGATAAGTTCATTCTCATTAATCTCAATCGGTTCTGGCACATCATCCCAGATCGGTGTGCGGTTAACATGCATGACCGTTATATCCACTTCAGATGCGACCTCAAACTCAGCGTCTGCTATGGTGAATACTACTGTATATTCGCCGGAATCATCGAATGTCGGTCGCCACTCAAATGAACCTGTCCCATCTTCGTTATCAGTAAATGCCCAACCTTCGGGAAGGTTATCGGATACGACCCCAATAGTCAGATCGTCACCATCCGGATC
>JAVCDD010000309.1 GCA_030765125.1 Candidatus Hatepunaea meridiana | reverse complement strand
TGGTTTTTATAATTGTTTGAAACATTAAAAGTTTCGCGTAGGGGCCGATTTATCGAGCCCTTTTGCATAAGTAGAAGGGGCTCAATAAATTGGCCCCTACGCGAAATTCGCACTTAACAAAGTAATGGTAAGGCAAAATATTCAAGTTGAAGACAATATTAAAGGTCAGAATTTCAAGAGGGAAAGAATTTACTAACTTGGATAGAAAATACAATGAAACTAAACTCAGTTCCTGTGTGCTTAACTGGATTGAAATAAAAGAAAACTTGAGATGAGACATCAAAAGAATAGAGTATAAGCCACATTAAATAATAATTAGATTAAAAATAACTATGCCTACTTATAAAATCAACAATCTAAAATCAATCTGTTTAATAGTTGTCCTCATTTCCGCTGTCGCAGCCTTCTCCCAGATTAAACCCAGCACAATCAAGGGTAAAGTCCTTGATCGCTCCACGCGAGCTGCTGTAGTGAGCGCTAACATCGTCATCCTTAGTACCGATTTTGGCGCTGCTACGGATTTGGATGGCAGCTTTAAAATCGTTGGTATTCCACCGGGGACGTATAGCTTGCAGGCTACCGCTTTGGGGTATATCGGGGATTCGAAGAGTGATATTGCTGTCTTGCCAGGGCGGTCGGTTAATGTTGAGTTTCTGCTTGAACCTACCGCTATTAAAGGTGAGGAAGTGGTTGTTACAGGTGGATTCTTTCGTCCCAAGCCTGACCTGGTGACGTCGAGCCGTTCGCTGCGCTATGAAGAGATTCGACGCGCTCCCGGTTCCGCTGAAGACGTCCAGCGCGTCATACAAGCCCTTCCCGGAATAGCCAACAGTAACGATCAAAATAATGAGATCATCGTCCGAGGCGGCAGTCCGTCCGAGAACTTGTTAGTAATGGACGGGGTTGAAATTGACAACATCAATCACTTTCCCGAACAAGCGTCGTCCGGCGGTCCGATAGGGCTGGTCAATACGGAATTTCTGCGTGAAGTAACCTTTGCCAGCGGCGGTTTCTCCGCCCGCTACGGCGATCGCCTGTCCAGCGTCCTCGACCTCGAACTGCGCGAAGGAGATCGCGAGCAGTTCAGTGGTCAAATAGAGACGTCTATGGCTGGGCTTGGAGTTAACCTGGAGGGTGGACTGGCTGGTGAAAAAGGTTCATATCTGGTTTCTTTCCGCAAGAGCTACCTCGATCTTATTCAAGGTCCGATTGGATTAACTTCTATACCACATTACTGGGATACACAGTTTAAAGTCGCTTATGATCTGTCACCGTTAGACAAGTTATCGCTTATTGGATTATATGGACGGGATTGGATTTCTATCAGCGTTGATGATGAAGATGCTTGGTCGCGCGGCGCGGAAGCCGTTGATGTCAAGGGATATAATCTCGCACTCGGTCTGAAATGGCGCAAGGTTTGGAGAGGAGGCTATACCGACGTTGTGCTGGCGCGTACTGAAATTAATCATAATTATGAAGTCTTTGAAGTGAATGTTGATCGGATATCGAATGCAAGGTCGCGGCGTCTGTTCTTTCTCGGTGATGATACTGAAACCAATCACCAACTTCACGCTAACTGGACGGGGCGCATCCGCAAAATGGACGAAATCTCCGCAGGATTAAGCCTCAAACCGATTACTTTCATCCACGATGAGTGGCTTGCACAGGATACGACCTACTACGATGATATAAATAATGACGGCATTCAACCAGATACTGTATTCAGACCTGAGCGCATCATAGATGAATCAACAACGTCGTTGAAATATGGAGGATTTATCCAATATCGCTGGCGTCCGTTGAACAGGTTGACGTTGGTTGGTGGTGTTCGTCTGGATGGATTTCAGTATTCAGAGCAGGCAACGGTTGCGCCAAGGCTGTCTGCAAGCTGGGATGTTCTTCCCAAACTAACGCTCAAGGCTGCTTACGGTATTTATTACCAGTCCCATCCGTTAATTATCTATACGTACGATCCCGGCGGGGCAAACAAAACCCTGCCGCATCCCCGTGCAGCCCAGTACGTCGGTGGATTGTCTTATCTGCTTACGAATTCCACGCTGCTTAGTGTTGAGGGATATTACAAGGACTATTGCAACCTGGTGGTTTACGAGCAAAAGTTAAGAGAAGACGATAATCCGGCGTTTCGTTCGTGGCGTTATCTTGCTGTTGGAAGGAAGTGGTCAAGTGGGATAGAATTCTTCGCACAGCAGAAGTTAGCGACCAACTGGTATGGATCGCTTAGCTATTCGTATGGTGAGTCCAACTTCGATGACTCTCAGGAAACCTACTCATCCGACTATGATTACCGTCATATCGGTACGATGGTTCTGGGTTATAAGTTCAGCGGATTGCCGATGCGATCATTCCAGAAGCATTGGTATGGCTGGTGGACGAATGTTTTGCCTGTTAACGGTGATGAGATGACGCTTTCGACCCGTTATCGTTACGTATCCGGCAGACCATACACAGGCAAGGAATGGACGCTACGAGGCTTGGAATACTACGAGCACTGGGAAAATTACGTTCAAACCAACGGTTCTCGCTACCCCGATTACAACCGCCTGGACGTCCGCCTCGACAGCAAATGGTTCTTCGGCAGCAAGTCAATAATATGCTTCCTCGAAGTGGAGAACCTCCTTGACCGGAAAAACGTAGCGCAGTATGTCTATGCAGACGATGGTGAAATGGATATTGTTTATCAGTTTAGGTTTTTCTTTGTGGGGGGAATTAGGTTTGAATGGTGAGGGAAGAGAAGGACGAAGGGCGAAGGGCGAAGAACGAAATGGGCTCTCGATTGTTTATTGTTTATTGTCAATTACTTAGGATTAACCAAGAATTACTACTCCGTCAATCTGAACGAAGTGAAGAATCTCTTCGCAGTGGAAGTTCTTGATTATTAGAGATTCTTCACTTCGCTCAGGGTGATACGCCTCTTTTAACTACCTTATCAAAACAACCTTCATCATCTTACTTTGATTTTGTACTTCCAACCACACCAGATACACCCCACTTGCTACGTCTTCAGCATTCCAGATCATGTGATGAATTCCTGCTTTGTAATAGGCATTCGTTAGAGACGCCACCTCTCGACCATTCAGATCATAGATTGCAAGGGTTATTCGCCCGTTTACAGGTAAGTTGAACTGTATTGATGTAGAGGCGTTAAATGGGTTGGGGAAATTCGGGTGAAGTGCAAAGATATGGGGGGTGTATTTTGATTCATCTATACTGTTTTCATAAGGTGATTCGAATGCCCCCATATCCGGTGCAAAGCCTTGGTATTCGTCTTCGGACAGGTTGATTAAGGTATCTTCTTCCCAGACGAAGAATGCGGTTCCGGCGTCGATGCAGGGGGAATTGGCGGTCAAGTGGAAATCTCCCTCGTCAGAATTGACGAAAAGAGGATTTTCATTGATATTGCCGTTGCCCCAGACAAAATTATCTTCATGCCTTGCATCAATCCCTTCCTCTGCAATATTTGAGAAAGCTATCATCATTGATAAGCCTCGACATCTTATATCATCACCATCATCTCCCTCATTACCGAAAAAGATCGAATTAACAAGTGTAACGTTACCTGCACTGTACATTCCACCGGCATCTCCATCAAGAGCGGAATTGTTTACAACAGTCAGATTATTTGCAATCAAGGTGGAGCCATGTAACCATAATCCTCCACCTTCTTCGATTCCATGATTATTATATACAAGAACATAGTTCATGTCTACTTCGGAATTCTCAATACATAAACCACCTCCCATACTCGCATAGCAATTTGATATATAAACTGAATCCAGGTTCGCAACAGAACGAGAAATATGTATGCCACCACCGAACTCGGCGGGAACATCCTCCGATCCTGTGCCCGAAACGACAACGTTTTTCAGAGTTATTTCTCCTCGTGAACATCTTATGGCGCTTCCGGAATATTCATTCGTACCATTTTCGATAAAACGTGAATTGGTTACTATCAGATTACAATCGGACCAACTGGATAAACCGGAAGCCATACCTTCCCCATTATTATTATTTCTAACAGTAATGTTGTCCATTATGGAATTGGATCCCATTCTGCATGTAATTCCTCCTGCTCCTGATCGTGAATAATTGTCATGTATTGTCAAATGCTGGAGTTTTGGATTTGCCGAGCTAATCAATATACCCCCCGCCAAATCACCTCGACCGTTCCGGATGATGAAGCCAACCAGTTCGGCATTTTCACTTTCCTCGTTCTCAAATGTCACCACCGTACCGCTGGAGTCACCGTCGATGACCGTTGAGTCGATGTAGGCATCATTTTCTGTGGTCAGGAAGAGGCTGCCGACTACGATGTCTTTACCGATGAAGTCTATATTCTCAACATAAGTCCCAGGAAAAACAAGCACTGTTTCCCCATCTTCAGCCTCATCGATGGCATCCTGAATGGTTTCATAGTCTGATGGTACGCGCAGGATCCTGTTGGTATCCTCCTGGTGATAGTAATAAGCGCCCATATCGGCGCGAGAACCGTCCGGATCGAAATCGGATGCAGGATCACCAGCATCGATACAGGGACTGTCTTCGGTCAGGTGGTAATTTCCTTCATCTGGATCGACAAACATTGGATCAGAATCGATGTTACCCTCCCGCCAGACAATATCACTTCCACCTTCAACGGCAATACCATCCTGTCCGCCGTCGATGTCACTGTATGATACTGTCAACCTGTTACAAACCTCATCGGAAAGATGCAACAAGGCAATCTCTGCCCCCGAGTTACCATAAATAATGCTGTTGATCAGCGCTGCTTCAGAATAGCTTTCACCAGCACCAGCCAATACAATTCCACCTACTTCGTCGGCAGTATTACCGGAAATCAACACATTACTAAAAACATTATGGAGAGAATTTGCTAGGTAAACACCACCGCCCTGGTATGCAGAATTACCGGAAACTTCAACATACTCCAGTGTACATTCACCTTCACCGTGAGCTGCAAAGACGCCGCCGCCGAATCCATTTACTTCGTTATCTTTAATGATACAATTCACCAACCTCGGATGTGCAAGGTGAGCGATACCGATACCTCCGCCTGCTGAAGCACGGTTCCCGGTGATTGTAACTCTCTCTATAAGTGGTCTTGAGCGCCATGTACAATAAATACCACCGCCATACTCCTCAGCAGAATTCCCCGTTATCAGTAGATCAATTAGAACAGGATTAGCGTTATCCCGGATATCAATACCACCACCATAATCCTGAACACCATTTGTTAAAGTAAATCCCTGCAACACCGAAGTACTGTCTTCTTCATTATCAAATTTGACAACACAACCATCTTCATTACCATCAATTATCGTTGAATCAATATATGCGATATCACCAGTAGTCAGGATCAAACTTGCTACAGTAATTGCTTTACCCTCGAAATTTATGTTTTCGACGTAAGTTCCCGAACTGACCAGCACCGTATCACTATCCTGAGCGGCGTCGATAGCTGCCTGGATGGTCTCAAAATCATCAGGGACGTCAATGATATGCGGTTGGTGGAAGTAGCATGCGCCCATATCGGCGCGGGTGCCGTCAGGGTCTTCAGGTGAATCGGGATCACCAGTGTCAATACAGGGTGAATCTTCAGTTAAATGATAATCACCTTCACCAGGAATGACGAAGAGCGGGTCTTCGTCAATGTTGCCATCGAGCCATTCAAGCTCATCTCCCTCCCCGATTGAAATCCCATCCTCACCACCTTCGATATCACTATAAGAAACAGTAAGATGAGATTCACCGTCTCTTCCGTGAGTTACTACTATTTGCAATCCGGTATTTCTCCAGATAATACAATTTGAGAAAAGAGCGCTGCTGCCACCTGGGTCATTCGGATCACGTCCTAATTCGATTCCACCAGCGCTATTTCCTGTTGCTATATTATGAAAAATTGTAACATTTCTAAAGATATTATTGTAAGACAATGATAAAGATACTCCACCCCCTGTACTACGGGCTATATTTCCATATATCAGAACACCAACCAGGGTATAACTACCTGTGAAAGAGTAAATACCTCCACCTTTAAAGGATGTATTATCCGTTATAACAACATCTTCGAGATAAGCATGAGCGGATTGACGAGAACTAATTCCCCCACCATAATCCCGACTTATATTTCCTCTGATCAAAGTTCTTCTTATGGTCGGTTCAGATTGAGATGTTAAATAAATTCCTCCTCCAGCATATACTGCTCTGTTTTCTGTAACTATCAAATCTATTAAAACAGGACTGGTATTTTGCTGGCAATCGATCCCGCCTCCGTAATTTTGAAACCCATTTCTGATTGTAAATCCCTGCAAAACGGAATTACTGTCTTCTTCGTTATTGAAACTGACCACGCAGTCCTCTTCATCGCCATCGATTATTGTCGAATCAATGTAAGCTCTATTGCCTGTGGTCAGGATCAGACTGGCAACAGTAATAGCTTTTCCCTCAAAGCTGATATTCTCAACATAAGTTCCCGGACTGACTAATACAATATCTTCATCTTCAGCAGCGTTAATAGCCTCCTGGATGGTTTCGTGGTCGTCTGGTACATTGATTATCTCAGCCTGCAAATTCACGTTGAGAATCAAGACCATCAGTAAGGTGATTTGAAATAGCTTCATTATTTTCTCTTTTTAATTTAAACGGGGGAGGGCGGACTGGAATGTCCGCCCTCCCCGGTTATCGTTGATTGGGATTACCTTATTAACATCAACTTTGCCGTTTGAGTAAAACCGGCAACTTCAAACCGTGCTAAATATATCCCGCTGGGTAAATTATCACCGTTCAATGATATCCTGTAATAACCTGCTTTTAACCTGTCGTCTGTGACTGTTACCACTTCTCTCCCACTTAAATCATAAACTATCAGCTTAACCAATCCGACAACCGGCAGGTCGAATCGCAGAGTAGTTGTTGAATTGAACGGATTGGGGTGGGGTGGGTGAAGGATGTAGGATGAGGGATGAAGGATGAACGAGTCATCTGTGATGTCGTTGAATTCCGACTCGAACGCTCCCATATCGGGAGCTTCGCTGTTATATTCATCATCTGACATATTCACCACCGTGTCATCCTCCCATACGAAGAATGCGGTTCCAGCGTCGATGCAGGGGGATTCTTCAGTAAGATTATAATTACCCTCTTCGGAATTGACAAATAGGGGGTCTTCATTTATGTTGCCGTCGAGCCAGTGGACGATGCCGTTGTCATTCGTGGATACACCATCAATATTGGAATGTGAGATAATCGCACGGCTCGCTTCACCCCATGGATTAAAACGCACTTCTGCAATAAAATTCTCGAATGAAATCGTATTTACCAGAATGACTTCCGCTCCAGCGCAGAATATTGATCCATGTGAATGTTCCCATGGCACACCATTTTGCGCTATGGTGCAATTAGCAAATGTTACAGAACTTCCTTCGCTGCATACAGCGGTATGACCATCTTCCTGGGTCACATTCCTCATCATTAAACAGTTTATAAATAAGGGTGCAGCATTATTCGATACTGAAATTCCTCCTCCTGTCTCCCATGATCCATTATTGCAAATATCACATTTTTTAAAGATCGGTGTACATTCCCCGGATATGTGGAGACCTCCTCCTGAAAATTCTGTGAAATTACCTGTAATTCTACATAAACTGACAGATGGACTTGAGTCAATACATCGAATTCCACCTCCATCATCACAAGTACCATTCTGTACTTTAAATCCAATCAGTTGAGCTTCCTCACCTTCCCCATTTTCAAATGTTACAACTGCACCACTGGAATCGCCATCAATTATCGTTGAATCAATATAAGCGATATCATTTGCAGTCAGGATCAAACTGGCAACGATTATCGCCTTACCCTCAAAATTGATATTCTCAACATAAATTCCGGGATTGACCAGCACTGTATCACTATCTTGAGAAGCATCAATTGCTTCCTGTATGGTTTCAAAATCATGAGGTACGAGTAGTAGTCCGGGATCGCGCCTTTGATCGAAATAGTATGCTCCCATATCAGAGCGGGTTTCATCCGGGTCTTCTGGAGAATCGGGATCACCAGTGTCTATACAGGGTGAGTCTTCTGTCAGGTGATAATCGCCTTCGTCCGGATCGACGAACAGCGGGTTTTCGTCAATGTTGCCGCCACCATAGTTAAGTTCAGCTCCACCAGATAACAGAATACCATCTTCCCCGCCTTCAATATCGCAGAAGGATATGTTTAAAGGATACTCTCTATCGGAATTCTTGTGGTGACGTATCTGTGTTCCAGCATTGTTCCATACAATGCTATTCACCATATTCAGCGTACTTCCACCTGTGCCCTCTTCTCCTGTTGACAAGTACATCCCACCACCATTTTCCGCCTGGTTACCTGTAATAGTAACACTGTTAAAGACATTACCAGTAGAACCATAGAAAAATACCCCTCCCCCACTTGGGGCTGTATTACCGTAAATCAATACATTCTCAAGGGTGTAACTACCACCGTGTTCTCCGTAGAGTCCACCGCCAAGATCGTCAGATGTATTGCCTGTGATGACAACATCTTCAAGGTATGCATGTGCAGGAATCCAGGAACCAATTCCTCCTCCGCCAGTTCCACAACTATTTCCGATGATAAGAACCCTCATAATGGTTGGATGTGAGTCTCCGGTGAAGTATATTCCGCCTCCACCTCTTCGCGCGTGGTTTTCGGTTACTACGAGATCAATCAGAATTGGACTTGTATTTCGTTGGCAGTCGATACCTCCACCAAAATCCTGGATACCATTTCGGATAGTGAAACCTTGAAGCACTGAAGTACTGTCTTCTTCGTTATTGAAACTTACCACGCAATCCTCTTCGTTGCCGTCGATTATCGTGGAATCGATGTAAGCTCTATCTCTCGTGGTAAGGATCAGACTGGCAACTGTAATTCCCTTGCCTTCAAAATTGATATTCTCAACGTAAGTTCCCGGGCTGACCAATACTGTATCACAATCTTGCGAAGCATCAATTGCACCTTGTATGGTTTCATAATCCTGAGGGACGAGCAGTGTTTCACCTTCGTGCCTTTGATCGAAATAGAAAGCTCCCATATCGGCGCGGGTTTCATCCGGGTCTTCGGGAGAATCCGGATCGCCGGTGTCGATGCAGGGACTGTCTTCAGTCAGGCGATAATCACCATCGTCGGGATCGACGAACATAGGATCTTCGTTGATGTTGCCGTCACCCCAGACAAATTCTCCAACTTCTTCGAAATCAAAACCATCTTCACCGCCTTCTACATTGGAGAATTCAACTGTCAAACTTGCAGTTCCGGGATTGAGATAGACCTGAGCTTCACCATTACCGTACAGTATGCTATTAACAATCATAATTGTATAATCAACACGAGCAGGTACAAACCAAATTCCAATATCATCACCATTATCTATAAATGTACAGTTGACTAATGTATAGTCGCCGTTACCCCAAAATTTAGCAGCGCTGGTTTCAGCCTCATTTCTGGAAATCAAGCATCGTTCAAATAGACATAAGCTGTCCGAAATGGCTCCGCCTGCCACTCCACCGCCTAACAATGCGGAATTCATTGTGATAGTAGTTTCAATTACAGATATTCCCCAGCAACGCGATAGATAAAGTCCACCACCCTCATTTTCTGCTGAATTTCCGGTAATGATACAATTTTGAACCGTAATATCACACCGTCCTGCTGATATCCCGCCACCAGAGTGCGCTGCTGCTCCATTCGTGATAGTAAATCCGTCGATTGTAAAAATGGCGATGGTATTCTCTGCGCCGATTCGAATTACAGATCCTTCCTCATTCCCGTCAATAATTACTTCCGCCGGATTTGCCGGATCACCGATAAGAACGATCGACTTAGCCCCGACTGTCAAGTTTTCCACATACTCTCCCGGACTGACCAATACTGTATCACCATCTTGAGAAGCATCAATTGCACCTTGTATGGTTTCATAATCCTGAGGGACGAGCAGTGTTTCACCTTCGTGCCTTTGATCGAAATAGAAAGCTCCCATATCAGTGCGGGTTTCGTCCGGGTCTTCGGGAGAATCAGGATCACCAGAATCAATACAGGGGGAATCCTCCATCAGATGGAAGTTGCTTTCATCGGAATCGATGAACAACGGATCTTCGTCGATGTTGCTGTCATCCCAGTGCAAGTCCACATCTCCAGCGTCTGTAAATTCCACCTCATCCTCACCACCCTCGATATCGCTGTACGACACAGTCAGCGCCGCGTATGAGTTGGGTCCGCCTTCCAATCGAATCTCGGATCCCTCATTTAGATAAACGATACTGTTGGTGAGAACTGCGATTACGTCGTAGTCCAACACAAGACCACAGCCCATTTCTTCGTCAACCATCCTCGTTCCTGCTATTGTCAGGTGGTCAAAAATCAAAGGATTATCTCCTGAAGGACCTAATGTGAGTCCGTGTAAATCGTTGTAGAGGAATGCAACATTTGTAAGTGACAATTGTTGCGCTCCCACATAGGCACCACCTCCCTGATTGTCAGAGACTTCGCAATCCTCCATAGTGGCTCTTGTTGCCGATATCCGTATTCCAACAGTAGCATTGTCAGTTATTGTTAATCTTTGTAAGTGGATATCAGTGATGCCCATTGCAGTTACGCCTGCAAGTCCCTGGTTTTCCGTGACAAGTAAATCCGAAAGGAAGGCATTCAATACACCTGTAACCAGTATCCCACCATAGTCACCGCTACCATTGCGGATAGTAAATCCTCGTAGTAAGAACACTGCATTCCTTTCCATTTGCCTGGTATTCAAGACCGCACCATCGCCTCCCCCGTCAATGATTGTAGAATCAATATATGCGGGATCGTCTGTAGTAAGTATCAAACTGCCGATGGTGAGATCACCTTTCTCTGCAGTAGTTAGGTTTTCTTCGTAGATCCCAGGCTGAACGAGCACTGTATCCCCAGCTTCGGCTTCGTCTATTGCCTCCTGAATGGTCTCGAAATCATCGGGAACGTTAATGATCTCGCCGCGCGCAACTATTGAAAGAAGTGCAAGCGAGATGATTAGAACGCCGGAGATAATTTTAAACTTTGTTCTTTCCATTGTGAACTCCTCTTTATTTTATTAACATTACTTTTCTTAATGATACAAGCCCCAAAGCCTCCAACCGCACGAAATACAACCCTGACGGCAAATCCACGGCTGTTAGTGTCGTGGTATGTACACCGGGTTGTCTGTTACCATCAAATATGGTTGTCACCCTTTGCCCAAGTAGATTGTAAACCTCAAGGGAGACATTCGAAGGGTATGGCAGTGCATAGCGGATCGTGGTGGTTGAGTTGAAGGGATTGGGGTGGGCGGGATATAATTCAAATTGTAAGGGTACTTCGATTTCTTCATTCACTGACATGACATCTGCAATCATCGAGATAAAAACCTCTCGTTCATCAGGGTCATCAGATCTAATAAATGCACCTGATTGGTTTCCAGCACGCCAATCCGGATGATTAAAAACGCGTAAAACAAACTTCTCTCCAGCTTCAAGAGCAACAGGTGGATCAAATCTACCGTAGGGCTCAAAGTAAATGTGTGCCTGAACGAGTGCAGGTTGAATCGATAGAATATGTAGTGTTGTACCACCAACATTGATAATATCTACATCGATGCTGTCAAGATCACCCCAGGGAATGGCAGGAAAGTGAACTCTTGACGGATTAATTGCTATATCCTTTTGATGGAAATGGAATGCTCCCATATCGGCGCGCGTGCCGTCGGGATCGGGGTCATTGTCAGGATTACCGGTGTCTATGCAAGGGGAATCCACAGTGAGATGGTAATCACCTTCATCAAAATCCACGAATAATGGATCGCCCTCAATGTTACCGTCACCCCAATTGATCTCAAACTCACCACCTGTTATTATACTATCTCGACCACCATAGATATTGGTGTAGGAAATATCAATTGCAGCATCACCCAATACGCCAATGCTGATTTCTGGTTCATTATTAAAGAAGATACAGTTGCATAGAACAGGATGGCTCTCCCAGCATACACTCAACCCTCCGCCGTTTCTACTTTCTGATATATTCCCAACAAATGTTACATTATTGAGAATCGGGCTTGCTCGCCAGAGACGAATGCCTCCGCCGTCTCCTCCAGCGCTATTCCCTGCTATCAAGACATTTGACAAAGTTGTTTCGCAATCCATCATAAATATGCCGCCACCGTAAGTATCGGTTGAATTGCCAATCACTTGCACATTTCTAAGTGTTTGCTGCCCTCGATGGAATGACATACCCCCTGGACCATCACCCTCGCAACGATTATTGATAACAGCTACGTTTTCGAAAACAGCATTGGAACAACAAAGAATACCTGCAGTTCGACCTCCAGAAATGTTGTTTTCAACCACTACATTTCTAATGATTGGTTCCCAATCTTCGTAAGACATTACATACATACCGCCTCCATTCTCTGCTTCGTTATCAACAACGATCAAGTATTCTATGGTGATATTATAACCACGCAAGTATATTCCTCCGCCGTCATTAGCATATCCGTTACGGATTGTAAATCCTGTTAATTTTATGTTCTCACCAGATCCTGAAATGCTAACAACGGATCCCTGCCGGTCGCCGTCAATTACCGTTTTACTCGGATCATCCGGGTTGCCGATTAGGACAATTTCTTTTCTACGGATGTCTACATTTTCAATGTATTCACCCGGTTCCACCTGAATAGTGTCCCCATCCTCTGAAGCGTCTATTGCGACTTGGATGGTTTCGTAGTCGTCAGGAACATTAATTATCTCAGCCTGCAAATTCACGCTGAGAATCAGGACTGTCAGTAGGGTGATTTGAAATAGTTTCATAGCTTTCTCCTGTAATTAGATTAAGGGAAAGAATGGAAGTACCGACCTTTCAGGGATGTGGGATTTTGGTTGCAATCATTCCACAGGTTTCATCTGTAGCGCCAGCATCTTGCTGGCATTGAATCACCTTGCCGGTGAGACGCTAGCGCTACAATTTTTCAATGGAATGATAGTGTCTGGGGATTTATTTTAACAACATCAACTTTACAGTCTGAGTGAAACCAGCAGCTTCAAACCGCGCTAAATATATCCCGCTGGGTAGATTGTCGGCGTTCAATGATACCTTATAATAACCTGTTTTTAACCAATCGTTTGTGACCGTTATCACTTTCCGACCATTTAAATCAAAAATTATCAGTTTTACCAATCCGGCAACCGGTAGATCGAAACGAAGGAAGGTCGTGGAATTGAACGGATTGGGGTGGGGTGGGTGAAGGATGTAGGAAGAGGGATGAAGGTTTAAAGCTCCCTCTGGGATTTCATCGAAGTCTGACTCGTAAGCCCCCATGTCCGGAGCTTCACCGCTATATTCATCTTCTGACATATACACCAGAGTATCCTCTTCCCATACGAAGAACGCAGTTCCGGCGTCGATGCAGGGGGAGTTTTGCAAAAGACGGTAGTCGCCTTCTTCGCGATCTACGAACAGTGGATCGGCGTCGATATTGCCCTCTTCCCAGTGTACTTCACCGTTGTCGTTGGTTACAATGGATTCCTGACCGTCCTGAATGTTCGAACAGGCAATCATAATGCTGCTGGCAGCGCTGTCCGGGTCGAAACTTATCCATAACGGTGACAGTCCATACATATTCGAATTTACGATCCGAGCGCTGGAACCTGCGAGGTAGATGGCGGTGTACCAGCCCCACCTCGCTTCCCAATCAAAAGTGCAGTTCACTATAACCGGTGAGGCATTTTCGATAGCAGCAATCGCACCACCTTTTTCATCTTCTGTCTCATTGTCCTCGAACAGACAATTCCGAATGACAGGTGTTGCATTCCTCTCGACTGTGATTCCACCACCGTTATCGACGGACAGGTTGTCCAGTATCCGGCAGTTGGTTATCAGTGGACTGCAATCCTGGCTGACGATGATTCCACCACCCTTATGATGTGCGATATTCTCCTCAAAAACACAGTTCTCTATAACCGGGTCGCAGTTGATGTACATATTCATACCTCCTCCATTCCAGCCAGCCTCATTATTATAAACACCACAACCGCTGATTGTAGGACTGGAATTATCTCCACACCAAATGCCTGCGCCACCGCTGTTGGATGTGTTCTCAAAGATTTCACAATCGCTGATGACAGGATTGGCGTTTGGCTCGCAACTGATCCCTCCGCCTCTCGTGCCGACAGCGTTATTGTGGATTTTGCAGTTCCTTATGGTCGGGCTGGAGTTTGAACATCTGATCCCACCGCCATTAGCTTCCCTATAGCCATTCTGAATTGTCAGACCGATCAATAGGGCGTCTTCATTTTCCTCATCGGCAAAGGTTACAACAGTACTGCTTGAATCACCATCAATGACCGTTGAGTCGATGTAAGCTTCGTCTTCAGCGGTGATGTAGAGGCTTCCTAATACAATATCCTTGCCAATAAAATCTATGTTTTCGATGTATATTCCAGGATGTACAAGGATAGTATCTCCATCTTCAGAAGCGTCAATGGCTGCCTGTATTGTTTCAAAGTCATCGGGAACATCAATGTACTGCCCGAACTGGTGGAAGTAAAAGGCACCCATATCGGCGCGAGTGCCGTCGGGATTGGGATCGGATTCAGGATCGCCGGTGTCTATGCAAGGGGAGTCCTCGGTTAGGTGGTAGTTGCCCTCATCGGGATCGACAAAGAGGGGGTCTTCGTCGATGTTGCCGTCGCCCCAGACAAATTCTCCAACTTCTTCGATATTAAAACCATCCTCGCCACCTTCCACATCGGAGAATTCAATTATCAAATTAGCATTTCCGGGATTAACAAAGACTTGAGTTTCACCGTTTCCGCATAGTATGCTATTAACAATCATGATTGAATAATCATCATGACTAGGTATAAACCAGAGTCCATGTATAATAACCTGATGACCGGTATCTATATTGTCTGCAACTGTACAGTTGACTAATGTATAGTCACCGGGACACCAAAATTTAGCAGCACCGGCTCCCACAGCTTCATTTCCTGCGATCAAGCATCGTTCAAACAGACATAAGCTATCCAGACCGGCTCCGCCTGCAACTCCACCGCCTAATAAGGCAGAATTCATTGTGATAGCTGTCTCGATCACAGTTATTTTGCTACATACAAGATAAAGTCCACCACCTTCATCTTCTGCTGAATTGCCCGTGATGATGCAATTTCGAATCGTAATGTCACACCGGAACGCTACGATACCGCCGCCATCGGAAGCTGCCCCATTCGTGATGGTAAATCCGTCGATCAGAAAAACGTTGTCGGTATCCTCTTCGCCGACTCGAATAACCGACCCTTCTTCAGCCCCGTCAATAATTACTTCCTCTGGATTTGCCGGATCGCCGGTAAGAACAATCGACTTATTCCCGACTGTCAGGTTTTCAAAATACTCCCCAGGACTAACCTGCACTATATTACCGTTCTCTGAAGCATCAATCGCCTCCTGAATAACGTCAAAATACCCTTTAACCCAACCATCTTCGTCCTTGAGTGTAACTTTCGTCCCACACGGAGTCAAACTGCCCGTATTCTCCTCGCCGTCATACTGAAAGAAGAAAGCCGGATAGTCGAGCAGACCGCTGCGTTCGCGGAAGCTGTCGAAGCCCTGATAGACGCCGCCTTCGTATTCAACCGCGCCGGGACCGGGCTCACCGTCATCGCCGTAACCGAGGTATGCTGTGTTTAATAAAACCAGCAACGCCGTGGCGTTACCGGTGTCCTCGTTGTAATGAAAGTCCCTGACCATTCCGGCGAGGCAGGTGTGGATGAAGCAGATTTCTTCGTCATCGTCTTCCTCAACGTCCCAGTAGTCGATTGTCCAATGCACAGTATCGCTGACCAAGCCAAAGGGTGATTCATCTCCAGCGGGTTGGTAGCGTGCATCGTAGTACTGCCCTCCGCGCCAGTTCCTGTTTACCCAGGGCAGTATGCCTTCATCGTTGCGCCCGCCAGAATCCCAGAAACTACCGTGCTGCCCTTGTGATTGGTAGTTTGGGAGTCCATCAGGGATGTTCATTTGGAAGCTGTAAACCTCATGATCGGGGAAGAGATTATCTACAAAATCGCCCTCGCCCAGTGGCTGGTAGTAGATATTAAAGGTGTCGAGCACTGCCGCGCCCAAACCACCCCATTCGGATGAGCCGTTACCTGAGATCACGCCGTCCGGACTTAGTTCGGTATCCTCACCGCCAATCAGGATGGGAGTCGATTCGGACAGGGCTGTGCCTGTAATGAACAGTAAAGAAATGACGAAAAGAAGGATGTCGATAGGTTTCATTTTGTTCTCCTTAGTAAGTTCAGAGTTCAGCCTTCAGGCTGTTTTTTTTACGATCGGTTATATTCAATCTGCTTAATCTGTTTAATCTGCTGTGAATGAAATCTGGCGAAGACAAGATTCACAGCAAATTAAACGGATTAAGCAGATTTTGCAGATATTGAGGCAGTATGTTTATTTATTTTGTCAATTCTGAAAAATAGATAAAATAACATCGTATTACATTTATGATTCTGTTGAAATACTTCCTGTTTTGTCATTCCCGCGAAGGCGGGAATCCAGTTTTGAGGGCTTTAAATACTTGAAAACTCTGGATTCCCGCCTTC
>JAVCDD010000189.1 GCA_030765125.1 Candidatus Hatepunaea meridiana | reverse complement strand
TGGTTTTTATAATTGTTTGAAACATTAAAAGTTTCGCGTAGGGGCCGATTTATCGAGCCCTTTTGCATAAGTAGAAGGGGCTCAATAAATTGGCCCCTACGCGAAATTCGCACTTAACAAAGTAATGTTAGTTGGTGTAACGAAACAGAGTCTCGACAATATATTACAAAATAACCATTGAATTCAAATAAATTTCAAAGTAAGCCTTGAATACTTGGTATAATACTAAATTATTTGTTATAATGTTATGTTAGTCTTTTGCATCCCGCCGGAAATAGTTCCGCTGGGATTAAATCAACCGTCAATCAACTTGAGCTGCCACTATGAGATGTCAACACTGTAAGGGTTCAATTTCCGCATACAATTTCTTCAAAGAGAAACATTGCCCCGCCTGCGGTGAAAAACTTAAAAGGATACCCACAAAAGAGAAGATCAAAGAAACGTTCATCTCCTTCGCCGAGGATAAAGGGTATATCTTCTGGTCAATTGTATACATCTTTGTAATCTACGTAGTTTCTTTCTTTGAGCAGATATTCGGAACCGGAGCCCTTTTCGATTACGCCTCCGACCATTGGATTCGTTTTTATTTCCTCGCCTTTTGGTCAGGCTCGATAATTGATTATATTATTAAAGCTAATGTCGAAATAACCTCTGTTAGAAATAAATATATCTTCAGACCTCCATTATATCTTCGCAGATTTCGCAACAACACTAATCTGGCTCTTATTGTAGGACTCGGGTTTTCCGTTTATTTACTACATCGTTATCCAGATTATCTCAGCACTCTCCCAATGTTCACCTTCATAACTACTTTTGTGGTGTGCCTTGCCTGGGCGATAATGGGAATATTCATCACCGAAGACGACATGAACGATAAGCTGATACGTTACTATATGAAAGAGATGCGTGTTGAGCGTGTGAAGAAGTATAACCGGGCGTCTGCAACATATATCGGTGGTATCTTTATTGCAACCGCTGCATATTGTTGGTTGGTAAATATTTCCGGGTTATGGTGGTATATATACAATTCCAGGTTCGTCTACGATTTAATTAAGTTCTTCAGAGATTACTTCAGTTGGGTAAGTAAGTTTGTTGATTGATCCTATATATTAAAATACGAGGACAGTATACCTGTTTATCAACGGGTAGGATAGATATTCTTGTCTGTCGAGTCTAACCGAATGGTAAAAACGACAGACAAGAATGTCTATCCTACCCGGGCGAGAAGTAAAAATCATTAAAACAGGTATACTGTCCCCTTATTCTCCTTTCAACCTAAACAACAGCGCTCGATAAGTATGTCCCAGCTAAAGCATGGATCTACCCCTACGTGGAACGTTCCTGCCAGATTTCAATCCCGAACCTTCGGGAGTAATCCGGCGTGGTAATCGGCTCCAACGTGGAACTTTATATATTGTGATTTATCTTTTGTCTTTTCATCTCTCTCCGCTTTAATGACATTCATTATCTATCGTTTCATCGTCAATTTATCATCTTTTTATAAAACCCTTAGAAGTCATCAAATACTCACATTGAGGTAAATTTATGCTTAAGAATAAAACAGCTCTAATAACCGGCGCCGGTCGCGGTATCGGCGCAACCATTGCCACCCGTTTCGCATCGGAAGGTGCAACCGTGATTGTTGCTGATATAGCATCCGATCCCGCCCAAGAGGTTGCTGATAGCATCAATTCAAACGGCGGTAAGGCTGAAGCTGCCTGTTTAGATGTAACCAATAAGGATCAGGTCGCTGAGCTAATCAGCAACCTGGTCAAGAGATACGACCGGCTCGACATACTCATCAACAACGCCGGCATAACGCGTGATTCGCTGGCTATGCGCATGAGTGAGGAAGCCTGGGATCAAGTCATCACAGTTAATCTGAAAGGCACCTGGATCCCATCTCAGGCGGTCATTCGTCCGATGCGCAAGAGAAAATGGGGGCGGATCGTGAACACTGCTTCAATCGCCGCACTGGGCAACGTCGGTCAGGCGAACTATTCAGCATCCAAGGGTGGAGTCATATCGCTGACGCGGACTCTGGCATTGGAACTTGCGCGCTCAGGCATAACGGTCAACTGCATCGCTCCGGGAGCCATAATGACGCCGATGCTCGAAGAAATCTCGGAGGATATGCGCAAACAGTATTTAGAACGCATTCCGGTCAGACGCTTTGGAACACCCAACGACGTCGCCAGCGCACACCTGTTCTTCTGCTCGGACTTGGCGGAATATATTACAGGACAGGTTTTGTTTGTGGATGGAGGACTTGGAGTGGGGATGTGAAAGAAGCAGATGTTAGGCTGAAATCACCCGGATCCAATATTGGAAAATGCTTGCATTCTATGTGAAATATAATTAAATTACTATTTAACATTATTTTGTCATTCCCTTGAAAAACAATTACGTCGTTGTGAGCGAAGCGAAGCAATCTCTGCTGGTTAGGGAAAGATTGCTTCGTCACTTCGTTCCTCGCAAAGACGAGTTTTTCATATTTGGTTGAGTCGCCCGCGACATGACGTTTCCCGTGAAAATAGAACTCCCGCTGTCAACCCGCCGCGGTTGACAGCACAGTCTGAAGCGTTGCTGTCAGGGACGGCGTCCTGACAGCAGGTTGAATTTTCATACTGTGTGGTGCAACCTGTTGAATGAATATTCCAGAGAAAGCTGGAATCCAGTTTTTCAACGGTTTATCCTGTTCATCTTGTATATCCTTGTCTGATTTCTTCCTGTTCATCCGGGTCAGGGATAATGTTTGATCGAGTTTCAAACTTCATTTACTTTGGAGATTATCGTGATTTACAAACGTTTATTTTGCTTTATTGCACTGTGTTTTTGTGCGGTCTATACAATTTCGGTTCAAGCTGATCCGGAAATTGTCGTAGATCCGCTGGTGATAGAGACCGATCTTCTCGATGGAGAAAGGGAGGCTCTGAATGTTAACATTGCCAACGTTGGCGACGAAGATCTGCAATTCACCATTAACCATGAGATTATTGATGAACCTGATCGGGATTCGAATATGCGTTCGGCTAGATGGACTAACAGAAACGGTCAGATCGGACCAAGACGTGATGATCTTGGCGATGAAATTGCAGAATTCGATGTCGGTAGGGGAGAGTGGTGGGGGCTCGCTTGGGATGGTGAACTCATGTGGGGGATCGGAGGTGAGCAGGGAATGATTGCTTTCGATCCAGAAGAGGAAGAGGTTGTTGAAAACGTAAACCTAAACGGTTCGTACATCGGTATGGCTTATGACGGGGAATCCTTCTGGACAGGCGCTTTCTCAGATGACGATGAGCAGGCTATAATACAACGTTTGGATCGTGAAGGTAATGTAAACCAAATCCTCAATGTTCAAGGTATGGTTGTTTACGGTGTTGCTTATGACGGTGAAAACCTGTGGTATTATAGCATCGATTGGGAAGAAGATATGTTCATCCGACAGATTACAACCGAAGGTGAACAGTTAACAGAGATCGATTGCAGTGAAATCTTTGAAGTAGGTGCTTTATCACTCGCCTGGGTTCCGGAACACGAAGATGGCAATCTCTGGGTGATTGCATGGAACGATAGGAGAATATACCAGTTGGATATTTCGGAAGATGATCCTGAAGTCCTACAGGAAGCACGAATCAATGGGGGCGAGGTGTTTGGACTTGAGCATGACGGTGAGAATATGTGGTATTGCACTGTGAGTGAATTATGGTATGTAATCGACGATGGGATCACGGAAGTAAGGTGGTTACTTTACGAACCGGTTGAGGGTGTTATAGAGCCTGACGAAAGTATCGATGTAAACGTCATAATTGACGCTACCGGTTTGTTTGAAGGTGTTTATGAAACAGATTTACATATTCTTTCAAACGATCCTGAAAATGATGACGTGGTTGTCCGTATCAGAATGCACGTTACAGGTATTCCGGTAATAGATGTCACATGGTCTGAAGAGATTGGATACCCCGACAGAATCGACTGGAACGAAGCATATATCGATCTTTTCACCGGTGAAGCTTACCAGATCCCAGTAACTATACAGAACGTTGGCACAGCGCCTCTAATTGTCGGCGGAATATCATGCGATAATGAAGTTTTCCGTGTTGATAACGATAACTTTGAGCTGGAACCGGATGACGAGATCGAAGTGAGCTTCATACTTGAAACAGAAGAGAACGGTGAATATGAATCCGAGATGATCATCGCCTGGAATTCTCCGGATGAAGAGGACTTCATTATACCGCTTAGAGGTGAAACTGCCGGACCACCGGCAATCATAGTCGATCCGGCAGAGTTTCATTTTGATTTGAACACCGGAGATGTCGATCAGCATACATTTAATCTATCGAACGAAGGCGAATCTGCATTACGTTTCGGGATTGAATATGAGATTATATCTGAGCCGGATCGGGATCGGAATCAAAGATCATTAAGGCAGTCAGGCTCTGTGAAGCCGATTGGCCCACGGCGTGACGATCTTGGTGATATTATTGACGAGTTCAATGTCGGTGCGAGAGGTTGGACGGGTCTCGCCTGGGACGGTGAACTCATGTGGGGAATCAGCGATCGACGCAGGATGGTGGCTTTCGATCCTGAAGCAGAGGAAATAGTTGAAGAGATGAACATAGATGAGACATACTTCGGCATGACCTTTGACGGCGAATTCTTCTGGGTTGGTACCAGTGGTGGTGATGACAGGATGGCAAGAATTCTCAGAATAGATCGCAATGGTGACGTTAACCGGACTATCGACTCTCAGGGCTGGGTGGTTGGAATTACATTCGACGGTGAAAACCTGTGGTATTACCGTCATGACTTTGAACATATAGTTTTTAGGCAAATCTCGCTTGATGGTGAACTATTAAGAGAGGTCGAATGCAGAGGTATAATTGAAGGTAGAACATTCTCAATAGCCTGGGTTCCGGAACACGATAATGACAATCTCTGGGTCCTCAACTGGGCGACGCAAACCCTTCACCAGTTGGATGTTTCTGGAGACGAAGCGGAACAGGTTCAGGAAACACAGATTAACGGGCTTGGGAACTGTTTGGAACATGATGGCGCTAACATGTGGTATGGAGCGCTTGAGACGTGGTACATGATAGATGATGGTATTGCTGAGCTAAGCTGGCTGTCCTGCGATCCTGAAGGTGGTGAATTGGAACCGGATGATGAAATTGAAGTTGAGATCAATATCAATGCTGAGGGATTATGGGAAGGCGGGTATGAAGCTGAAATACATATACTCTCAAATGACCCGGAAAATGAAGATGTCGTAGTAAGCATTCTTTTGAACGTTACCGGCGCGCCGGTGATCGAAGTAATCTGGTCGGACGATTTCGGCTGCCCTGATATTGTTGACTGGAACCGGGCATACCTTGACCTGTTCATAGGTGTTCCTTACACCATTCCAATAACGATACATAATGATGGTACGTCTGATCTGGTTGTGGATGATATTGTTTTCACTGAAGATGTCTTCAGTGTTGATTCTGAAAACTTTGTTTTAGAACCGGAAGAAGAGGTTAATGTCGATGTAACCCTCGAAACCATTGAGGATGGTGTTTATGAATCTGAGATGACAATCATCTGGAATTCTCCCAACGAGGATGAAACCGAATATGTAATCAATTTGACCGGTGAGACTGCCGCTCCACCTGTCATCGAAATTGAACCGGGCTCTATTGAGGCGGATATGTACATAGACGAATCTGAAGAGTTTATCATTAATATCTCTAATATAGGAGAATCCAATTTAAGATTCGTTGTCGAATGCGAAATTATTGCCGAACCTGAACACGATCAGGTCATACGATCAGACAGAAATAGAGAAACAGGTCCGCGTCGTGATGATCTTGGTGATGTTATCTCTGAATTCAATGTCCTGCGAGCGCCCTGGTCCGGATTAGCATGGGACGGTGAATTCATGTGGGGAATTACAACCGAAGCACAGATGGCGGCGTTTGATCCGGAGAATGAACAGATGGTTGAAACTGTAAATCTGGACAGACCACACCGCGGTTTGACCTATGATGGAGAATTTTTCTGGGTTGGTTCCAGTGGTGGTGATGATCAGATGTCTGGAGTATTAAGGATAGACAGGAATGGTGATCTACATCAGACGATTGAAGTTCAGGGTTGGGAAGTTACAGGTGTTGCTTTCGATGGTGAAAATCTTTGGTATTACAGTATTAACTGGGAGCAGGAAGGTGTTTTCATCAGACAGATGACACCTGACGGTGAGCATCTAAGACAAGTCAATTGTTCCAACATCCTACAAGGTGAATGGATCTCGCTCGCCTGGATTCCTGAGCATGAAGATGGTAACCTCTGGGTGATTTCAAGAAATCAGAGTACTCTTTATCAACTTGATGTATCGGATAATGATCCCGAAATCATACAGGAAACACAGATTAACGAATACGAATTATACGGTCTCGAGCACGATGGAGAAAACATGTGGTATTCGACTCCTAATGGCGTCTGGTACGTGATCGACGACGGTATCACTGAGGTAAGTTGGCTGACTTATGATCCCGATGAGGGTGAGCTTGATCCTGACTGTGATATGGATGTGATGGTTGAGATTAATACCGAAGGATTAATAATAGGTCAATATGAAGCCGACCTGCATTTTGATTCCAACGACCCCGAAAATCCAAACCTGGTTATCAATGTAATGATAAATATTGAAACAACAGGTGTACCGGAAGACACGCCGATCCCGCAAGATTTCAGTCTATCCCGTGTCTGGCCAAACCCATTCAATGCGATGACGAGGATCGGCTACACACTACCCACGAAGGAGCAGATTTCAATTAAAGTCTATGATGTATACGGACATCTCGTATCCACCTTGTTTGACGGCGAGCAGACCGCAGGTGAGCATCTGCTGACCTGGAATAGTCAGAACATTCCCACCGGCATTTATCTTGTGAGGATGAAAGCGGGGGCTTTCCACATGGTGAGAAGGGCTACGCTGTTAAAATAATCCGATATTACATTTTGAATATCATAAACCGGATTGTATATTCCCAGTGTACAGTCCGGTTTCTATTAACGGGGAGAATTCTTTAATGATTAATGCCATGTTCAGTTCCGTTTCATCCGTGACCCTGATCACCGCCACTGTCTGCCTCCTGGTGGTGAATATTGTGCGGATTATCAGCAAGAAGAGATCATTCCTCAACTCATACCTGACCTATACCCTTGTATTCTTCATCTGCTTCCTTACTGCTCAAATATTCAGCTATAAAGTTGGAATCTGGGTGCTGGCGTTGTTGTCTTTCACAGCGCTCAGGGAATATTTCTCTCTCATTAACATTCGATTGCAGGACCGCCTGGGAATCCTCGGCGCATATCTGTCCATACCCTTCATGTACTACCTCATCCAGATCGACTGGTACGGGATGTTTATCATCTCTATTCCCGTTTACACCTTTCTGGCTATCCCGTTACTGGTATCGCTGGGTGGGAAGGAAACACAGGGGACGGTGTTTTCAATCGGCGCGATAGATTTCGGACTGTTCCTCTGCGTGTTCTGTATTGGTCATATCGGGTATCTTTTGTCGTTTGCGATTTGGAAAGCGGTCTTTCTGGTTATAAACGTCGCTATATGTGATGTGATCATATACTATATCGGGAGCAGGTTTAGGAGTAAAACGCTTAACTGCTTCGTTTGCTGGTTATTGTCGCTTCCGCTTACAATTCCGGTTTCCTGGCTTCTATGCTACTGGACGGGTATACCGCCATTACACTCAATCATCCTCGGTGCGATGATTCCGGCTCTCGTCATCATCGGACACCGGTCGACCGATTATGTCAAAGCCGACCTTGGCGTTACGGATGATGTGCTCTTTCCCGGTCGCGGGCAGATCATGGACAACCTGAAATCATTCTTTTACGCCGCACCGGTGATGTTTCACTATATACGCTACTTCCTGACATGATGAGAGAACGGATTTCATCGTTAATTCGCATTGCCGTGCATGTGATACTCCTGCGACCGTTGGTTAAGCTCATTTTTGGCGTCAGCGTCCTTGGAAGGGACAACTTCGATTTCGCTGATAAATTCATCATAATCTCCAACCATAACAGCCATCTGGATATACTCTTACTGTTCTCTCTCCTGCCTTTGAGCAAGATATCCATCACTCATCCTGTAGCGGAGGAGACCTATTTTTCGAAATCTAAGATAATCTATTTCCTGGTAGGCTTTCTCCTGCAACCTATCTGGATCACAAGGGGAAAGCCTGAAAAAGGCAGCGATCCCTTTGCCGGTATAAAGGCACAATTGGACAGTGGACATAACGTGATAATCTTCCCGGAAGGTTCACGCGGGAAGCCGGGAGAAATGCAGAGCTTTAAAAGTGGCATCGGGAGGCTTGTCGTCCAGTATCCGGGACTGCCGATTATTCCGGTTTACCTGTCTGGTCCGGAACGGTCGCTGCCCAAAGCCAGTTACCTGCTGCTGCCTTTGTGGAACCATATCATAATCGGTCCACCTCAGATCTGCACCGGGACGCACAAGGAGATCACGCGCCAGTTGGAGAGTGTTCTGACCGGATTATCCCACTCCGAATCCGCCCGACAGCGCCAACGGAAAGCCACGAGTGAGAGCCCTCCACTGTCCGTCGCAGTACTGGGGATCGACGGATCGGGGAAGAGCACCATTTCGAAACATATTGCAGTACGTTTTTCTGCCGAGTCGAGCACCTGCCTCATCAGTGACCGTCTCGATCTCTATGAAAACACGGAAGTCAAAGTTGTGCAGCCGCTGGGCTATGAGAAGGTGAGGAAGGTTATCAGCAACTATGCAAAGAAAGCAAAGTCACTGAAGTTGTACAAGATCCCCAAGATGACCGAGTTGCTGCTGCGCAATCACCTCTACTTCGAAGTAAGGAGGTGGTACAACCCGGAAATGATCGTAATGGACGGCTCGCCACTGCTGAACATGACCGCGTGGGCGGTGCTGTACCGGGACAGGATGCTGGACGAAGAGACCTGCGCAAAGATAATAATGCTACTGACCGGGCGGGAGGAGGAACTCAAACCCGATGATCCGATCTTCTCTGAGTTTAAAGAATCGCAGTATTTTCGGAGCCTGAAGCTGAACAATTTGATTTTGCCTGATATCGTCATCTTCATCGACCTCTATCCTGAAACTGCCAATACCCGCATTGCTAAGAGAGGGGAGGACAGACAGGTTCACGAGACGAGCGAGAAACTGGCGCGGCTCAGGGAGGCATACAAAATGGTCTGCAAGGTCATCCGGGACAGGTGGGATATTCCAGTTAGTATAATTGATGGAGAAGAGAGCCTCGAAGCCGTCTCTGCCGTCGCGGAACGTTTCATAACGGAAGTAATCAGACGAAAGGAAGGGAAGAATGATCCCACAGATTGACATAATCGCGACCACAATCTCCGGGTCGATTAAGGACTGGGGCAAGGTCAAACAACTGGTTCCTCTATTCAAATCACACGGTGAAGAGAACGTCAACCTTTTTAGCGTGGACAGCCATAAGGACGCCCGGACGAAGGCTTGCGAACTGGTCAAGTCCGGCGCCAAGATAGTGATTTCCGCGGGAGGTTCCGGCACGTTCAACGCCGTCCTGGAAGGTTCCTACGATGCCGGGGTTGATATGAGCGATTTCCGGCTCGGATTTCTGCGCAAGGGATCGGCTGACCTGATTGGGAAAGTCCTGCAGATGCCGGACGAGGTCGAAGCCGCAGTCGATGTCTTCGTGCGTTCTATCCGTGAGAACAAGGTCGTCCCCTGCGATGTCATCCGCGCTGAGAGCATCGGTGGAGGCTCGCCACCGCGTCGTTTCGTTGGCTATGGCGGTGCGGAACTGTTCGGTGATATCCCCTATTTCACCGAGAACCGCTTTATCAAATACTACAAAGGCATCCTCAGTCAGTTATTCGGTGACCTAGGTCCGTTCTTTGTCGGGACGAATCTCGCCATAGCAAGGCGGTCACTGGCTCAACTGACAGGGCGGAAACGGCGCTGGAAGGTGATCATCGATGGCATAGAGGCAATAGAGGGCTGTTTTCAGGCGCTGATGATCCTCAACGGCGACCTGGGACCGAATCTGCCCTTCGCCAGGTCGGTACCTCTTGGTTCAGGTGACTTCTGGCTCTTCACCATCGAGAACCGAGGCACTATAAACCTCATCAGGCAACTAAAACACGCCTGGAACGCTTCCATCCTCGACAATCCCGAACGGTGGGGCTTCAATTCCTTCTGCGTGAAAGAGAACCTCGAACTAATCCCCGATGATGGAGGCACTTTCCCGGTTAATGTCGATGGGTCGACTATGGAATGCAGGGAAGGTGTGCGGTTTGGGATTGTGTATCGGGTTTTGTTGATTGGTGGGGGGGGGTAGAAATACTTCCGTATTGATAAGTGGTGAGAGTTATTGTATAAGAAGAATGAGTATCGGAAACGCGAAGATGTAATCTCGTTTAGAGTTTTCACCTCGAATTATCTCGATATCTGCTTTTGCGCTTAATTCTTACCCCTAAATAAAATTACTTTTAGATAATTTCTACTTTAATGACCTGTCCAGTTTTTGAAGGTAATTATATGATTCTGTTGATTTAGTAAATTATTTAAGAATCATCTTTTCATTTCCTCATTCCCGCGAAAGCGGGAATCCAAAATTTTCAAGTATTTAACATTCTGTAAACTGGATTCCCGCTTTCGCGGGAATGAGGAAATGAGACTTAATCAACAGAATCATTATATGTCCTTACTTTGAAGTCAAATAGTATTTTGACTTAGTATGCATGTCATAAAGTGACATTATTAAACTCAAACGATGCTGGAGATATTTTCCCATGTCGATAGGGTCAGGAATATAGGTACCACCTCTTCTATCGTAATAAATTTTAGTCCTACCTAAACTATCATCTATTGGGATGTTCTCATCATTTTGTCTCAAAATGACCTTATTGATATCATTTACACCATCTTCACTATTCTGCTTTATTGTCGATAAATAAGAATAAAGAAGTTTAAGTGTGTGGATAAACATAATTCTCGCATTTTCCTCTTTCTTTTCATCAAATGACTTACTTATCGGATTATTTATAAATGACTTCATTTGAATATCGAATGGATACACTTCACCTTCATTCATATGTTTCATCATCTCTTTTACTTCATCATCACCATTAGTGTTGCCAGTCTCAAAATATGTTCGATATAGTGTTTTAACATATTCTTCTGCCTCACGATACCATTTTCCAAAAATTGAACCACTTCCGTAAATTATATCAATATATTTCTTCATTGCAATTATTTTCCCTTCATCCATATCCCATTCAGGTTCATTCCAATATCTAAGGATTTTCTCAGGTGAAATATCTCTTCTTATACTGAGTAATCTAAAAATAAAACACATCAAGTAATCTTTGTCTGCAACTATTTTGTTTTTTGTTTTTCGCCAGCTAGCCGAATCCATTATATAAACGTTTCTATACCAGTATAAAAATAAATTTTCATCATTATGAAATGTAAAATTGTAAGAGAACATATCCGCAAATATTTCTCTGAAATAATGAATATTAATTAAATTTCTCATGTTTGTCTTTTTACCATTATATGAAGGATCTTTAATTTTTTTATTCAACATACCCTTTCTAATCATCTCGTGTGAGTTTCTATTCCATTTAATAAGCTCGGGTATTATTCTAGGCATTTTTACAATCTTATCTTTACGATAAGTAGTACTTGATAAAAAATGTTCCGCTACTTCATGAGTCACTTTTGTTGCAAATATCTCAGGTTGGAATAGATCGAAATAATTAATATGTACAGTTTTTTGATCACTAAACATTCTAGTATAGCCGGTTACAAGAGCTATTGCACTCTTTTCACCCAGAACACTCGTTATTGCTTTATATGCCCCACTTAATGCAGAAATGAGTAAGTGGATTCCCCCCTTGAATTCAATAGAACTGTCCGATAAGTCGTTCATGTTCCAACTGGAGTAGTACCTATTTTTCCATACAGTTTCAAATGCATCGACTGAACTATTTATATACCTATCTATATCAACCATTGAGATATCACGGTCCATATAACCAGCAGTTTTGTTAATAAAATTATGCATAAAATCAGATATTTCTGAAAAGCTGCCAAATAATATCCTGTCTTTTAATCCCTGATTGAATTTAGAGATTGCATTTAACATTCTGTTGACAGTAACTTTGGGGACGTATTTTAGTAATTTTCCAACTAAGTCTTTACTATCCCTATCGAAATGTATTATGTAAGCATGATCCTGTATTAAATTCTCAAAGAAAACATGACCATCTCGAATAGGTGGATCTTTCTTCAGAATCTTTGGTTTGAAGACAACATCATTGTTAACTGAAAGCATTGTATATGTACTGGTTACATCCTCATTCATGTGTCTGCTTTTGCCCGCTTCCAGAATTTCCTTTTCGTGTGTAACTATATCAGCACTACTCATAAATGCTAACTCAAGGTGATTAGGTATTTCCGATGCATCATACCCGTTTTTGTCACTATCATGAGTTAATAATAAATCACCACCTCGCCCAGAGCATACCGATACTCTAAAGCCTTCGATATCTGAATTTATAGAATTTGCACAGTGTTCTGTGTGTCCAGGCTTAATTGAAAAACGTTTCAGTAAATTGATACAAGTATCTTTTGTTTCGATAGAATTAATCGCATCTTGAATCTCCTCATTCATGGAAGATTTCTCATCATTTTTAAGTAAATCAAAATCAATTCCGAATGAAGAAACTAAACTGGTAAACAGGTGAGTAGCCTCGATTTTAAATTCCTTTTCCGTATTTTCACATAGTTTCTCAACGAGTTTTGGATTTTCATTTAATTTATTAAGGTCCTCACTGTGCCTACTTTGAATAATCTCAACCATATCTCCATAATCTAGTTCCCTAAGGGAGATTATGAAATCAAGCATAATTTTATAACTTGTCGAGAATAATAGAAGTGTAATTTCGTGCCAGGAATATGAACCAAGAATGAGAATGTCAAAATATTTCTTTGCTTCTTTCCGCTTCTCCTCTTCGGCATTGATGTCTTTTGTTTTGTCTTTAATCAGAGGGTGTTCGATCAAAAACAACTCAAACAGCTCCATTATTAACTTAATAACACATCGTGTGTAATCTGTGCCAGTACCAATTAATATTGCATTATTTAATTTCAACTGTGTGATAGAAATCAATGGAAATGAAAAGGGTGTCTTTCTGAGGAAAGTTTCTTTAGCAAGTTTCTCAGAAGTTGAATGAAAATTAGTATTTGTTGTATTATCAAATACCGGGGTATGACTTAGGATGACTTGGTGTGAAAAGTCGTTTTTATTGGTATTGTTTTTAACATCTCCAATCCATCGGGTATCATGACTTCCAAAGGATAATGATGGAAATTTGAAAGAATCAATAACTGATAAAACTGCAATGTCAAATTTGGAAAATAGATAATATATCTTTGGTATGTAAAAGTTATCATATTTAAATATAGGATGTTTTTCACGAGGTTTTAACCAACCATCTTTATATTTCTCTATAAATGATGTTAGCTGACCAACAAAAGGAACTTCTTCTCCTTCTGGGAAAGATGTTAATCCTAAAAATACAGAATTATTATCTAATTTACAGCAAGGTTCTTTTTTTGTCAATTTGTGCTCCAAAAATAAATGGTGAATTCATGACTAAGCGAATTCAATCAATGCTGAATAATGCTATACATAAAAGAGTTGTCGTAGTTGTAGAAATAAGTGCGACACCAGTGTTAATTAGAATATTATAATAGTTAGTATTGTTTTCCTTGTACGCCTCCGAAACTTTTCCTTCTGTGAATTGAATATGTTCTCGATTATAAGCATGACCGCATAAATATCTATAATATCATCTTGACATAAGCTTAATTTTGTATTATCTTGTTGTCAAGGAGGTAATACAATGATCTTTGTACAATTAATAGAAGACGAAAAAACTGAGTTGG